>JALDXL010000092.1:0-8051 GCA_032155045.1 Nitrososphaerales archaeon | reverse complement strand
TTATCAAACTTTTTTCTAAATATTGTTAACATCAATAACAATTTAAGTGTTAAAATCACTTTGAAAATAGTTTTAGCTATATAGCTTTATAGTCAAATTCAAAAGGTTAAAAACACAATAGAATTAATATCTATTTGCAAATATAATAGATATTCTAAATGCAATACCATAAAGCTGCTATCTTGGGACAAGAAAGGTCTAGAAAGGCCCAGATGAAACTATTTGAATATACCGGCTTTTCCATGCTAACATACACAATCAAAAAAGGAAATTCTGGATTTGACCCTGTAGGGGAGGAAATGTTAGTTGGAATTTTAAATAATGACAAAGAGATGATTTTATTTATATGTTATAAGGACGGATATGCAAAAGCTCAATCAAAATCCATGACAATCGAAGAAGGCAATAAAACCTTAAAAAAAATGATCCTAGATGGTTTTATAAAATTTGAAGGAGAAATCAAAACAGTAACTGGAATTTGACTCGATTCTATTTATATATAAAAAATAAAAAAAATTTTAAATTAGATAATATCATGGATTATATCACCAATTCTGTTCCTATATAGTTTCTTCCTTGTATAGTATTAGCAATATTTACAGGATCAGATAAAACTACTTTAGTTCTAATTTTGGATCTTTCTATTACTTTTAAAGCTACGATGTCTAATAAATCATATTCACCAGCCATTGAGCTTTCTTTTAATAACATATTTAATAATTTACTTAATTCGATTTTCTCGTATAAGCGTGCATCTTTATTTTTCCTAGGATCTGAATCATATATTCCCTCGACATCAGTCGCATTGATAAATTCAAAAGCACCTGTTTTTTCTGCAATCAAGGCAGAAGTGGCATTCGTACTTTGTCCAGGGTGTAATCCTCCTGAAACGATTATTTTATTACTTTCAATGAATCTTCCGACCTCATCCAGTGATTGAGGGACATCAGGATAAGCATGATTACCTAATGAAGCAATAAGCAATTTTGCGTTTATTCTAGATATAGCTATTCCAATTAAATCTAAACTTGCTTCATCTTGTCCAAGATTTCTGGCAAAATTAATATAAAGTCTTGCAATACTGCCGCCTCCGGTAATAACTACAGGCTGTATATTACTCGGAAGATTAGTTAGAACATTGCTATATTGTTTAAATGTATTGTAAAATTTGTTATTATCTTGGTCAATGTTTTTACTAGAAAGATTAAAAACACTCCCGCTTAATTTAATCACAACCCTTTTTTTTTGTATATGTTCAATCATGCCCATTTTTATTAAAGATCGATATTACTCAAAGCTTTTTCAAGTTTTTCTCTATTTCCTTCAGTAGTATAAATCCGAATCATATCCAAGAATCCACTAATAGAATCAATTAACGGAATATCAGAAGTTGGAGTTTCGAATTCCATATCTTTATCAACGAACATTAGAGCATTTAATTCTTCTTTTGAAGGAGTTAAAGGCATTGAAGGAGCTCGAGAAATATCAATAAAGATAAATCTTTCATCAATATCCAAATTTGTTGTTATTTCCGCAAGGAAATCTTTAATTTGTTTAGTCACTAACTCATGATTAAAAACATTAGATTTAGTTTGTAGAAATTTTTCATAAACGCATTTGAATAGTTTCCTTCTTTTATAATCTAATGCCAGATCTGAAGCAAACTTGTTTTCTTTTAGAGAACTAATAATATCTATAGTTTTTTCATCTGTGTACTCTAAATATTCTCCAATAGAAAAATCTGAAAAATGAAGTTGCTTATCTGCACTTGCAAGAGAATGTAACATCATTACTTCACCTGCTCTAACGGTTTTATGAAAATATACAGCTTTAAACATCTGATATCTTGAAATCAACATAGATTCAAGAGAATTAATTGCAGATTTATTGATACCTAAGTGACCATTTGAAAGGACTTCGAAAGAACTAATTAACCTATAATAATCAATTTTTCCATATTCTGCCCCAGTAAAAAAACTATCCCTAGGTAGATAATCCATAATATCTGCAGATAAACTTCCGGCTATCATCTCATTGTAAAACATATTTTGAGTTTCTCCAAAAGAAAGTTTACAAATATAATCAGAATTATAACCATATTCTCCTAAAATATCGAGAATATTTGATTCTTTAATGACTCGTTTTCCGATTATTTCATGATTTATTTTTTTACGTGATGTATTCTGCATAAGAACTTCTTCAAAAAGATGAGAAAAAGGTCCATGACCAATATCATGTAATAATGCAGCTATTCGTAAACATTCTACATCTTCATTATAATTAATATAGCCTTTGTCGAGAAGAGTTTGGGCTGCCAGACCCACCAAATGCATGACTCCGATAGAATGTTCGAAGCGGGTATGCTGAGCACTTGGATATACTAAGTGAGCACCAGCAAGCTGTCGTATTTTTCGCAATCTTTGAAAAACTTCAGTATCTATTAATTTTTTCTCTACTTCTGTAAAGCGAATATATTTATGGATAGGGTCTGTTATTTCTCCAGTAAATTTTAAACCCATTTATGTAAGATATTAAAAATTTATTTTCTTATAATGGTATTGATAACACAAGGAAAAACAGATAAACCCTATGAAAAATAAATTATACATGATATAAAATATGAAAAAATTTATTTGTATTTAGAAAAACGAAATGTTACAATCATAATAAGATCAAATAATTGTATGATCTAATAATGATATTCAAATTTTAATAGGTAAAATTGATCATTCTAATTACTAAGTAATAATTATTTATCCTTTCATAGGAACAAATCTATTAATATCAATATTAAAATTGGCTGAATGTTATTGAACGATAACTTGTAAATTGTTGAATAACTGTTTTAATTCTGTACAAGATCCAACGATATCAAGATTAATATTTGATTGAATCGAAATTTTGGCGCTCCTAAATACCAAGCCCTTTTCACAATATTTTATTTCACGTAATTTATCTAAACGTTCGCTAATAATGTCATCAGTTTTTAAAATATGTCCTCGTTGTGCATATAAGATAATTCTCATATCTGTAATCAGAACGTTATATTTTTTTTCGCCATATTTTACGTCTGTTTTACTATGAAATCTAATATTTTCATCCGGAAGAAGAAATTCATGAATTGACATATTTATTATAATACACTGATACTACGATATTATTTATTATCTATAGTCATAACTAATTATCCAAATTGATAATTTAATTAAATATCACAAATGTAAAAATTTTTGGAAAATCAAAAAATTTGATTTGTTTAGGTATAATACTATTATATTAATTTAAAAATAAATATCAAATATATTTCACTAAAAAGATCTATAAACAAATGCCCACTGAAATGTCTTTTCGAGATCATTTTTATGAAATGAGATCACGGATACTCAGGGTATCTATAATTATCTTGATAATCATTATATTTAGTATTACATTTGGATTAAAGGTTTATTCTATTGATTTAAGTGCAATTAATATTGCAACTACCATTAAATTTCCATTCATCTATCCTGATCCTTTTAATAATTTAGCTATACAGATAACATCTTTTATGGAAAATTCATTGCTTCCAAAGGAAGTTAAGCTTATTCAGACTGCTCCAGGACAAGCATTTTTTGCTCAAATATATGTTGCCGCATTGATGGGAATTATTATTTCAATCCCATTATTAATTAGAGAGATATATGGATTTGTCTCACCCGCAATAGAAGAAAAAGAAAAAAAGAGAAATAATTTAATTAAAATATTAACATTTACTGTAGGATTATTCGTAATAGGTATTATTTTTTCATATATGCTTGTTATCCCATTTACACTTGAATTTTTATATAAATATGGAGAAGCAATTGGTGTAGAGTCTTTTTTTAATATCAATGATTTTATTACATTTGTATTACAATTTCTTATTGGTTTCGGAATATCGTTTGAACTACCATTAATAATGTATATAATATCGTTATCAGGGATAATAGATAGAGATTTTTGGAGAAAAAATTTAAGATATTCAATAATTATAATAGTTGTTTTTGGAGCCATTATTACACCAGATGGTAGTGGTGTAACTATGTGGTTAATTGCTAGCCCTATGATCTTATTGTATGCAATAGGAATATTTTTAGTTGAATCGAAAATTTTGAAAAAGAATTAATATATAAACCATTATAATTTTTGGAAATATCATATGAAAAGATTAAATTTTAATGAGATGTAGATACAGAGAGTGACTCAAGAATATGATATTAAACATGAAAAAAAATCAAATGATAAATCAAAGGATAATATTATTGAACTTCCACAAAATAAGAAGGTTATATTATTATCAGCGATCTATTCTGGGGAAGATCAAAAAGTCTTATTAAAATTCTATGATCCTGAATTAAAAACAATATATTTCTGGAAAGATAGAACTAATCATAAACCATATTGTTATACAAAAACAGAATATAAACAAAAAGCAGAAGAAATTCTTGAAAAAGAACCGAAATATAAATCAATCCTGACTAAAAAAATGGATTTAATTAGAGATCAGGAAGTAGATATAATAAAGATTGTTGCCCCAGATCCATTATCAATTGGTGGAACTAGCAACAGTTTAAGAGAAAAGATAACTGCATGGGAAGCAGATATTAAATATCATGAAAACTATCTTTATGATAATGCACTCGTTCCTGGTACTTATTATTATAGAAAAAATAACGATATTTATCAATATAAATACGAAATAGATCCTCAAATACAGAATAAACTTGAAAAATTAATAGATAATAAAATCAACAATTTGCTTGAAAATAATATCAAGAATTATGAATATTATATAGCTCAATGGGTCAATCTATTAAATCAGCCCATACCAAATATGAAAAGAATAGCAATAGATATTGAGGTAGAATCTGAGGAGGGAAGAATTCCTCATCCTCGTGATCACGATAAAATAATTACTGCCATAGGTCTAGCAGGTAATGATGGTTTTAGGAAAGTATACATACTAGACAATAAAGTATCTGACGATAAAAAATCATTTATTCCTGAAGCAGCATTAGTAAAAACTGAAAGAGAATTAATACAAGCTGCATTTGAAGATATTAAAAATTATCCTATTATCCTTACCTTCAATGGAGATGATTTTGATCTTCCTTATCTTTATATGAGATCTCAAGACTCAAGGATAGATCCTGTAAACAAAGAAATTATTCAGAAAGAGGACGTTCCATTTATTATCAAAAGAGAAACGTTTGTAAAACGAGGAATGCAAGCAGAACCAGTCAACATAAAACATGGAATTCATATAGATTTATTTAGAACCTTTCAAAATAGATCTGTTCAAATTTATGCCTTTAATCACAAATATGCTGATTATACGTTAAATTCTATTTCTGAAGCTTTACTGCAAGATCATAAAATAGAATTTGAAGGAAATATAACTGATATTCCTATTAACAAACTAGCTGAATATTGCTTAAAAGATGCAGAACTTACATTAAGACTTTCGACATTTAATGATAATCTTTTAATAAAGTTGTTAATAGTAATCTCAAGAATTGCGCATCTACCAATTGATGATGTTTCCAGGTTTGGAGTGAATCAATGGATAAGAGGAATGCTATATTATGAACATAGGCAGACTAATTCATTAATACCTAGGAGAGACGAACTTATTACAAAAGGTGCCTCATCTACTACCGCATTAATTAAAGAAAAAAAATATCGAGGAGGTCTAGTAGTAGAACCGGAACTAGGAATTCATTTTAATGTAGTAGTTGTAGATTTCGCATCACTTTATCCAAGTATCATCAAAGTACATAACCTATCTTATGAAACTGTGTATTGCTCTCACCAATCATGTAAACAGGATCTGAAACAACAAATTTCAGGAACAACTCATTGGATATGTAAAGAAAGAAGAGGATTAACATCTCTTTTAATTGGCTCTCTAAGAGATTTGAGAGTAAGATATTACAAACAGCTATCAAAAGACAAAACTGCAACACTGGAAAATCGTCAACTTTATGAAGTAATTAGTCAGGCTATAAAAGTAATATTGAATGCTAGCTATGGAGTGATGGGAGCAGAAATATTTCCACTCTATTGCCTTCCTGTAGCAGACGCTACGGCAGCCATAGGTAGAATAACTACTACAAGGACGATAGAAAAATGTAAAGAAATTGGAATTGAAGTAATATATGGAGATACAGATTCTTTATTTTTAAAAAACCCATCACCAGATAAAGTAAAATCTATCTCCGACTGGGCAAAAAAAAATTTAGAAATTGATTTAGAAATAGACAAAACATATAGATATGTTGTCTTTAGCGATTTAAAAAAGAATTATCTTGGAGTATTACAGGACGGCACTGTAGATGTGAAAGGGTTAACGGGAAAGAAGTCTCATACACCTCCATTTATACGCAAGGCTTTTTATAGCATTCTAGAAATACTGAAGGAGGTAAATTCTGAAAAGGATTTTGAAAAAGCAAAAGAGAAAATTAGAGAGATAATAAAAAGAGACGCTGATAATTTGGAAGCAGGGAAAATTAAACCTTCGGAATTAAGTTTCAATGTAATGGTTAATAAATCCCCAGATAGATATGGAGAAAAAACTAATAACTCAAAAGTAAAATCAATTATCGATGGGAAAAATATTGATTATATCACATATAAGGGGCTTCCACAACATATCCGAGCTGCTTTGTTACTTCATCAATCAGGTAAGAAGATAAAGGCGGGGGACATAATATCTTATGTTAAAACTAAAAATAATGATGGTGTTAAACCAGTAGAATTAATCAAAAATATTAACGAGATTGATACTGAAAAATATATTGAAGCGATGGAATCTACTTTTGATCAATTATTATCAGCATTGAATTTTAACTTTAAGTCTATTCTAGGGAAAGACAGACAGGCTAATTTGGATGAATTATTTTGGTCTAAAAAATAAATTCGAAAAATAATAATCACAAAATCTATCGTGAAAAATTCAATGAGTAATAAGGACAGCAAGAGAAAATTAAATTCTTTAGAAAAATTAGATAAATTGTTTATTAGTCCTGAAAAAACAAACGCAAAATGTAGTTTTGGTGACTTTCAAACAAAGATAACATTTCAAGATGCAAATGCAATTTTATATGGAATTCCTTTAGATATTACTACTAGTTTTGGTAAAGGGACATCCTATGGTCCCAAAGCAATAAGGATAACCTCTGCGAAACAGATTGAATCATTCATGTTAGACGAAAACAAAGAGATTTACGAAAAAATAAAAATATACGACATAGGTGACCTAGTATTAGTCAATTCCGAAACGGAAAAGAAATATAAAAGAACTTCTAAAAATTGGTTTAATAGAATTGAATCAAAAATAAATGAAATTAATTCTATAATAAGAAATGAAAAAAAAATTCCAATAATATTGGGAGGAGAACATACAATATCATATTTTAGTATAAAATCAATTTCTAAAGAAAATCCAATAATAATTCATTTTGATGCACACAGAGACATGAAACCAATTTATAATGGTAAAAAAATTTGTCATACAACACCTTTCTATCATCTCATTAGTAATGGGTATGTTAAAGGAAGTAATATAATACAAATTGGGATTCGACAGACCGATAGAGAAGAAAACAATATTGCCATTAATAATGATGTATATACCTTTACAGGATGGGAGATCAACGAGGATATCTATAAAGTTAAAGATGAAATAAAAAAATTAACAAATAATAGAAACATATACATTTCTTTTGACATTGATGTATACGACATATGTTATGTACCTTGTACAGGCACACCCGAACCATATGGACTAAATCCTTTTCAAATAGTGGAACTATTAAAATCCATAAACAATACTTCGAAATTAATCGGAATTGATATTGTAGAAGTTGCAGTTAAAAATAATGATTATAGAGAAGGAACTTTAGCTACTCAAACATTATACAGAATTCTCTCTAATACACAACAATAAAATTTAATTAAAAATCATCGATAAAATACATTAATCAAATATATTTCACCGTATACAGGATCGTCGATATAGCACTATATTTAGA
>JALDXL010000091.1:0-8072 GCA_032155045.1 Nitrososphaerales archaeon | reverse complement strand
AAAAAACATCCACATTCAATAAAAATATAATAACAATAACAAAAATTATCTTAAACTTTATAAGTAATAGAGAATTTCTTTTAGGTACCTAACCAAAAATACCCACTAGAATGACAAAATTCCGGAGAATGCTATTATGTGCATGGTGATAAATACCTAGCCGTTCTCCAGGATAATTTTAATTGTTATTATCGTTGCTGTTGATATCAATTAATTAATCATGCTCTTTCAGAAAAATATTCGCTCTTCTTCCATCTTCTTCTTGCTCTGTTGTACCAAATATTATGCTGTATTTTGTAAACCGAATAGGGATTGGATTTAGATTTTAAAAGTTTGTGTTCCTTGATACAAACCCCATCTCTTATTATTATTGTAAATTCTTGCTTCTGCTGTTGCTGTTCTTGTCTTTGCTTTTGCTCTCGTTTCTGTTCTTCTTCTTCTTGTTGTTGTTGTGGTTTTTGCTCTTGCTCTTGAAAAATAAGTTGTTGTCTTTGTCGTCTTCTAGGCCGTTTATTATTACTCGATTGTATTTTTAGCAAGTTCTTGTTGTTGACCCATTGATTACTTTAACGATTTATTTTCTGTTCTTCTTATTTATAAGGACGATCTATATTAACAGGACTGAAACGGTTGTTATCTTTTCGAATAACAAGATAGTCTATAAATTAGATCTAGTATAGAGTGGTATCAGTAGAGTGAAAAAATCCAGTATAAATATATCACTAACGTGTATTTAGATCTTATTATTAAACTTAATTTAAATTTCCTAAATTATATCCAAAAAAATGAATATTTTTTAAATATCGATATGAATTTTCAAGATTCATAATCTAATTTGAATTTTAGAGTACTGTCTTCATCTTTCGGTAAGTCTTTTGTTTGACATTCTTTGAAATCATCGTCTTCTAAACATACTTTAACCTTTTCTTTAGGATCGCCTGATATGGTTTCTTTAATTTTTTCAGAGTCATCATTTATTTTTATTGTAGTTTCTTGTGTTTCATCATCTGTTTTGATAGATAAATCTGCTTTTGTATCAGCATTATCTTCATTTTGAATATTTATATTTAGTTTATATTCTTCCCCATAAGTTTGTTGAAATATTAAAGAAAAGGAAACAAAAATGGCAGCAGAAATTGTTAGAGATACAAGAATAGAATTAAACCTTGTTTTATTTTTATGATTTTTTCCTTTACTATGCATATTTTTTATTGGAAATTATTTTATAATAATATTTGAAAAGATGAATATAGAAAAAAACTTTGAATTAAATTCAGAATATTATTCTTGTATATATCTTTTTTATTATTATCTTAATTCTAATGAGAAATAAAATCCATAAATAGGCGTTTGAAGATTCTAAACGAAATGAAACTACGTATTCAAGGCTTGTTTTTAATGCTCACATTAGCATTATTAATTTCGATCCCTATAATGAGCAATAGTTTTTCTCAAGTAGAGGAAAATATTCGAGAACAGCAAAAAATAAAATCATCACAACCTGGAACACAAAATCTTACCGAAAAGTACGAATGGCCAAATATACACGAGAATGTCAATACTGATTTTAATTCTAATATATCTTATCCTGAAATTGCAAATACTGCATTCATTCATCCATTTGCTGTAATAATTGGAGCATGTCAGATTGGTGAATTTGTAATGGTATCTCCTACTGCTGTTTGTAGAGGAGATGAAGGAACACCCATCCATATCTCTGCTCATTCCAATATGCAAGATGATGTAGTAATACACGGTTTAGAAACAACAAAAGATGGAAAAAATTTAGATAATAAACGTTATACCAATGATGGCAAATTGCTATTAGGAAATGATACCAGATTCAAAGATGGTTATTCAGTTTTTGTAGGTGAAAGAACGAGTTTAGCACATGGAACACTTGTTCATGGACCAGCATACATAGGAAACGATACCTTTGTTGGAATGGAAAGCTTAGTATTTAATGCAAAAGTAGGAAACAATGTTGCTATTGGAGTTTCTAGTACTATAACTGGTGGTGTAGAGGTGCCAGATAATAAATTTGTTCCACCAGGTAGTATAATAACTACTCAAGAACAAGTAGATAAATTACCCAATAGAATTGGAAGTCCTTATGAAAAAATTAATGAAGAAGTAATTCATGTCAATGAAGAACTAGGTGAAGAATATGAAGAACTTGATATTGAAAAAATAATCGGAGAAAGAGAAGCGACTATGGAGCGAAATATGCTAGAAACGAGTATTCCTTCTTCCACCCAATAACCATTTTTTTATTTATACGTGATAACTTTACTCTAAACAATTATCTAATAAAATTTATATAATTATTCGTTATAAAAGTTAAATGAAATAAAAAAGAAAAATAATGAATTTTGTATTTTGTACCTATTTTTCTTGTACCGGTATATCAAGCCTTTCTGCAATACATACGACTAAGTCAAAGCTAATCGTGAAATGAAACCCTAATTCAACTACAATTGCTGGAATAATATTTGAGAATTGTTCAATCCGTAAGGACACAAAGTACAGAATATATATGTCTTTTTGTAAAATTGAGTATTAATTTTACGTAATATTATTAATCTAATTATCGGTCAAAAAAAATAAAGATAGAAAAAGTATTATAAATCTGATATTTTCTGTTTAGGACACTATTTTATTAGGAATATCATATTTATTTTGGCATTGAACTTTCATCCATGTAAAATATTTCCCAGATGTGTCCATTGATGTCTTCAAAACTACGAAGGTACATCCATCCATAATCTTGAGATTTCATATGTTCATTGCCTCCAGCTTCAATTACCTTTGTTATCATACTATCAACTTCATCTCTGCTTTCTGCAGATAATGCAAGTATGACCTCTGTATCTTTCTTAGTATCACAAATCCATTTATTGGTAAAAGTTTTAAAAATTCAATAATAAAATATGAAAATATTAAATGTTCAAAAAAATGTAGGCATAAAACACATCAATATTTTTATGCATATTATTGGGATCCTGTAATTAAAAAATTAAGCAAGAAGTATATCGGAAAACATTTACCTTATCCTTTTTCTTTTAATATAACCATTTGAACATAATAACAAATAAAAAAACAAAAAAAATGGTTCTGTAAACTTAGTGTATTGGATACATCTTTATACTTTAGGAACATATTCAATCATTCTAACATAATTTAATTTTATTTGCTAGTCGTTAACGGATATAATTCATATTCTATTCTACAATTTTCCTTAATACTAATGTAACTACTATCATCTGTAGCCACTATTGTAGTCGTTGTATTTTACAACCTTAGAAATAAAAAAATAATTGATTAACAAAATTGAAATAAATTGTACATATTTATTTAGCTTATCTGAAGGTTAAATAGTCATATTTTACCTAACAAGGTAAAAATGTCTGAATTCTAGCGTTACCTCTATCCACAACATACACAGTTCCTTTATCATCTTTTGGGTCAAATGCAACATGTTCCGGCTGGTCAAACTGACCAGTTCCATTTCCGAATTTACCAAATTGTGTTATAAAATTTCCATCCGTATCAAATACTTGAACCCTAGGATTACCTGCTCCATCCGTACTAAAGATTCTATCATTTTTATCGATTTTTATGTGTTCTAAAGGTAAGGTAAATTGACCTGGACCTTTACCTTCAGATCCCCATAGTTTGATAAATTCGCCATTGTTTGTAAATTTTTGAATTCTTGTATGATTTAATTCATTGACATAGATGTTTCCATCAGAATCTACCCCTATTCCATGTGGATGAATAAATTGACCTGGACCTGATCCTTCCTCACCGAAATGTGAAATATATTTAAAGTTTTTATCGAATTTAATAATTCTGTTATGACCTGTATCAGTCATATAATAGTTTCCTTCTTTGTCAATTGTCATAGCTTCTGGACTAGCAAATCTTTTCTCTTTAGTAGGCTTTGGCTTTGGAGGGATGTCATCATTGCTTGTAATCCAAACACCATTATAAGAATATAATGCTCCTAATGGTTTCCCATCAATAGATACTTTTTGGACACGATCATTTCCTCTATCTAATACATAAATATTATCGTTAGAATCAATAGCCATGCTATATGGACTCTTAAACTGTCCTAATTCTTCACCTTTCTCTCCAAACTTTGAAATAAATTTATTATTACCAGGCGAGAACTTTTGAAAATTGTTTAATTCTCTATCGTTTACATATAAAAAGCCTTTTGAGTCAAATACAATATCATGAGGTCGATTAAATTGGCCATCACCTGTGCCATTTGATCCAAATTGGGAGTTATAACAATAGTTTAATTGTTTAGCAGCAGTAACTGCATTCTCTGTTACATTAACATTTAGTTGTTGAGCATAAGAGAAAACAATTTTAGTATCAAAATTAGATATACAAATTATGGTTAATACTAAAATTAATACAATTAATACTATGAAAGAAAAGTTTTTCATTATAATAAATTTTATTATTGCATCATATAAAACTATCTAATTTATTCAAATGATCCTATAAACTAGATATATAACATTAGTCACATAAATAACTCCCATCCTTTCTAAAATTTCTTTTTTTATTATATAGGAACTTAATAGTATATAAAGTTATTAATACAAATATATTAATGTCAATATTATCTTCCTTATGCAATATGTTAATTACTTACATAATTGTATCACATAATTTTAAAGATTAATTATAAGATAAATTTAATTATTAGATAATTCTCAAAGATTTACAAATGGTTTTACAAAATTTTGATTGTTTTTCAATATCAAAGTATAAGTTTTTTTTCATAATAACATCTATAATGATATTATTATCTTTTTCATTAACTATATTCTCTATTAATAACAACATAGTATTTGCTACTACAACTGAAAATGATAAAGATAACAAAGACAGTAATGATAAAGAAGATAAATTTCATCTACAAGTAAATATAAATTTAAATAACATAATACAAACAAAACCTCAATTGTTTAAAGTAGTGGCATTCATAAATGGCGAGGTTCAAACCAAAGTCATAGATGTAAAAAATAATGCAACTATATCTAAAACTTCTATGATAACTGTCCCTTTTGAATTCAACAAAAAAAATGACATATCAACAACTGATGCGGGAGACGAATACTTTGCTTGCGGGTATGTATTAAAAACAGAAAGTAATTCGAGTCAAAGTAATCCAAATTCCAATAATAACAAAACAATGCTATATGATTGTAATGAGAGTCGTCTTGCATCTCCTGATAAAGGCTCACCAAATATATTTTCAGCATTAAATAAATATGATACAAGTGTCTCAATGCATCAATCAGCTATTAATGCAGGAGTTAAAGAGAGCAAGGAAATAAAAATTATTCTTACAAATCCTATAGACGTTATAGAGCATTTGGATAACGCAATATTTGTGGCAATGGTAAAAGGCGATTATCAAATAAAAAAAATAAATATTAAGAATGAAATAGAAAAATCAAAGGACAAGGATGTACTCAAAGTTCCATTTACATTTAAGACAAATACAGAAGTTGGACCAATTCAAATAGGCGATTTCTTTTTTGGATGTATTACTGCAGATGGATATTCATCTTCAGAAAATTCAGAATGCGAGAATAGAAACATTAAACACTTTGACAAATCAAATGACTTACCAGTAGCACACTAACTATAGTATTCTTTCAACCATCAAGATAAAAATTAAATGAATGATAAATTACATTTTTCAATTTCTTTCAGCCTTAATAGTTTATCTTGTAAATAGGGGGAATGATTAGTAAATTAATAGGACTGTGTAGATTTATTTTATATTTAAAAGTATGACAAGTTACAAACTTGTATCATACTATTTTTAAATATGATATATCCCACTGTATTCATGCAAAATTATACTCTTTGCAGGTGTTCTTCCAAATATTTTCTAATTGGAAATAAATAATATGAAAAAAAGTAATTATTGGAATTATAAATACTGTAAGAAGGAGCTAGACAATAATATTACCAAGTGTTCATTGTATATTATTTTATCAATATCTATTTATTGTCTGATTTTAAGCGTTAATTTATTTTCTATCTTAGCTGTTACTTTGAGTTATAATTTTGCAATTGTTGGGGATTGGGGATGCACATCAGATACTAAAAAAACAGTACAATCAATAGGAGATACAAATCCAGAATTAATTTTAGATCTTGGAGATATGTCTTATAAAGCAACTGCGGATTGTTGGCTAAAAATAGTAGATTCCATTGATGAAAATATGAAGATGATTATAGGAAATCATGATGTTATATCGCCTGCTCTTTTAAAACAATATACGGATCATTTTGGATTGACTAAAACATATTATTCATTTGATTATAATAACATCCACTTTTTAATGATGGATTCTGAATCGTCTTACCTTCCTGGTTTTGACCCTAATTTTACAGGTTTAGAGAATACAGAACAATATCGATTTGTTGAGAGCGATTTATCAGCTGCATCAAAAAATCCAAATATAAATTGGATTATTGTACTGAGTCACAGACAGTTTTATTCTTCACTATGTGGAGATCATGACTCTTGTGAACCAATTAAAAAATTGAGAAATGCATATCATCCTCTTTTTGAAAAATATAATGTAGATTTAGTAATTAGTGGACATGCTCATAATTATCAAAGAACATATCCATTAATGTTCAATGAAAACAACTCCTCAATTCCAATCATTAATAATAGTGAAACTAAAACATATTATGATTCAAATGGTCAAATATATTTAATAGTTGGAACAGGAGGTATCGGCATTGATCCTTTATCATCAAAAGAATCTTATATAATTTATCAACAGGATAATAAATTTGGATTCTTGAATCTTGTTATGAATAATGGAAGTATTCTAAAAGGTGAATTTATTTCTAATAAAGGTAAAATATTGGATACATTTGAAATAAGAAAAAATGAAAAGGTATTTGTAAATTACAATCTTGGTTGATTCATCAGTTATTCTTCATTGACATAATTTTACCACCAAAAATTAACAATCTTTTATTCTACCTTTGTATATTAGCCCTACTCAATCAGAGTGTATTGCTTTGGGTTGGGTGTTGAAGGTTTGTAATATTTCCTTTAGCACCCAAACATTCAACATACTTAGTCGATAATAATGGAAATGAGCTCTACCAAATAAGAATGAAAATAATATTTCCTTGAAAGGATTCAAAAAGAAATAGAATTTTATTGAAATGAAAAGTTCAAGTCCAGAATTGAAATGAAAATTATATTTTATGTATTAGAACAATTTAGGAATATGTTATCAAGTGCAGCTTATAGTTCCAATTAATTTACCAAGTGAAAATCATATACAAATTTTTATTTTACTTTTTAATACTACTCTCCGGTGAGTGTTAAGGGTGTGTCGCCATACCTTTAATACTTACCAACTAGCTTCTAACTATTTTCAAATTTTTATTGGAATTAGGATAATTAGTACAAGTATTGTATTATAAATACCTGTAAAAATTTCATGTTTGTATAAAATTTCAGGTTCAATTTTTTTTAAAAAAATGAATTATTTAACATTTGTATATATATTGTGAGAGCATTTCTCTAATTTTAGAATGAGATATATGTTTATTAAAAAGTAAATATTTGAAATTTATCCAAATAATATTAAATTAAACATAAATTATTATAGAAAAGTAATTAATAATTACCTAAATTGACTTATTACAAAAGATTAATTTAGTTACATACTTGTATCATATTATTTTTAAAGGTAATTGTTATTTGATATAATTAAAATATGCTAATTAATCCACATCAAAATATTACTAATAGTTGTAACATTTTATTTTATATTTCGAGACTAAATACTCCAATTATGTTTTGTATCAGTTACGATAGTAAAAGAAGTGAATATCCATGAAACAAATTTTCGCAATCGCTTTCTTTGCACTATTAATGACTACATCTGTTTTAATTTTCAATACAACTGTTTATGCTCAGGATTCACTCTCTAACTCTCAAAAACATTAGATCTATTGCATAATTAGAAAGCTTAAAGCTATATTCCTCATTTACCACACTT
>JALDXL010000090.1:0-8083 GCA_032155045.1 Nitrososphaerales archaeon | reverse complement strand
TTTATTAAAAAAAAGTAGTACAATGTTATTGGCAACTGTACTAGTGGTAGGCTTTGTCGGATTATCCACTATGTCTAGTATCTTTGCACAATATTCCGACGACTATGAATCAGAATACAGTCAATATTATGATGACTATGAAAAAAGTTATGAAAAATATATGAAAGACGATTCTTCTAAACCCAATATCCAAAAAATTTCATGCAATAATATTATCAACCCACTACGTACCAATGACGTAAACACTGGTAATGAACCAGAAGCTACTTCATCAAATAAGGTTAGTTCATTCAATCCAGACAGATTTTCAGGCCAAAAAGGAAATTTCCAGGTCGTATGTCAGAATAATAATAATCTAATTATTAATGGTGATATTAATAATGAACAGCAGAATAATCCTACAATAAGTGCTTGTAATACTGTATTCCAACCTGAAAATCCGAGTGTTGAGAATAGTTTTAATAATGTTAATGGTAGCGCAAGTGCTTTTAATGCACAAACTGTGTGTACTGAAAATAATTTTACCCAAATTTTAGATGCAAACCTACCAATTGGGGATACTGATTCTGGTGTGACAGCAAGTTCTATTTCTAATATTGGACAATCTTCAGTACTATCTCCACAGATAAAATCGTTACAGAATGATAATGCTATGAAGATACAACAAATAGCAAAGATTCCTATAGACATAATGCAATCTAAATTATCCTCACAATCACAACAATCATCAAATACATCTCCAAATACAATGACTCAAGGAACAGGAGATTCATCTGAATTAACAGCAATGGAAAAGATAACAAAGTTAAAGACACAATGGTTAAGTCAACTTCCATAAAAGAGTCAGAACCGATTCAAACAAATCTATTTTTTTTGTTTTAACAATAGGTTTCTAATAATAAAGAATATATGCGAAATAATAATAAATTATACTAGATTTTTAGATTCTTTCATTTCCTTTAGAAAACAATAATTTCCTCTGTCTTGACTTCCATTTTGAATACAATTCGTCCGATAGGATTAATGATAATAGTCTTTAAATTAAATAGCAGTTCTATTAATTGAATCCTATGACATTGCCCAAAGGATGGAAAAAGGAATCAACTACTGCTACTACAATAAAAAAAGAAAATCTTACTGAGCAGAAAGAACAAAGTGGTTCAAAGAATAATCAAACAAGTTCTATTATACCTGTTGCTGATAAAATAAACATTCAAGAATTAATTGCTAAATATAATATAGCTTTTGATAATAAAAATATAGATGAGTGGACAAACACTTGGTCAGACGACGGAGTATGGAGCACACCTTTTGGTGAAGCAAAAGGGAAAATAGAACTAAAAAATATGGCCAATCGAATTACAAATGAATTCGCGAGTGGTAAAAGACATATATCAACAAACATTATCATCGAAAATGCTCCAAAGAATACGGCTAGCGTACGATCATATCTAACAGTTACAGAAACAAAAAGAACTCCCGAAGTTGTGGCGTCTGGAACTTATAATGATACATTAAAGAAAGATGCAAATAGTAAATGGAAATTTGTACACCGTAGATTAGAAATTGACCTTGTAAGCGAATCAAATTAATATTCAAATTAATTTTTCTTTTATCCTAAATTAGACAATAATACAACTATTGTAAAAGGTGCAAGTAATAAAGAAATAGAAAACAAGGACTAATTACCGTTCTTCATTGAAGTAATTCATAATATAAAAGAAAATCCTTAACTACACCTTTCAATTAATGCCTCTAGAATAAATAAATAAATAATTAAAATAAAAAAGTTAATAATTAAATCGCTATATACTATAAAATATAAAAATTTTTATGTCAGCCTCAATAGATTGAATTGAATTAATTAAAGATAGAAAAGGAGTGGTTAGCAAAGATAACCAATCTTGTGGAAATATAATTGGAGAAGATAAAGAAAATATAGTAGTTGAAGATGGTGCGATAAGTCAACACTTTTATCGTGTTCCCAAATCATCTGTAGAAGGTTATAATGGAGCTCAAATTACATTAAACTTGCAATATAATGAATTATCTAAATATGAAGACAAAGCTAAAGATAAAGGTATGTTAGAATCAATTACTGACTCCATCAAAGATACAATAAAATCAGTAAAAGATAATACTGTAGATAAGGTAACAAATACTAACGATTAATAAAAACGTTCTAACAAAGGAAGGTTAGATAATATATAATCTAATGACAATACCAAAATAAACATCAGATACTGTGGGAAATATTATTGGCAAAGCATCAGATATTGTAGATAATGTTGCCAAGTTTCAGGGAAAGGACTATAAGATTCAGCAAAGTAAATTTAACCTTTTCTTTTCAATATTTTTTATATAGAATTTTATTTATTCTAATTATTTTGAAAAGTAAATAAAATAAGTTTCTAGTAATATAAACCATGTACATTCTAAATATGATATAAGAATACTCAAAGATTCAACCATCTATAGTGTTAGTATTATAAATTATGAAGTAGGTTATTTATATATCGTAATTACTATATTATAATATAAAATAATTTAAAACAGTATTATGAGAAACTTTTAGAGAATTTTATGTGTTATTCTATATTAGATTTTATTCACAAGTCATATAAAATATCTTTATTATACTGTTTACATGAAATGTCATAATATCGCTGCCTTTTTAATGATTCCACTGGCTCTCTTTTCTATTATGTCATTGTTCGATAACGTACAAGCTCAAACTAACTCATCATCATCATCTACTAACCAAAAAACATCTCAACAACAACAGCCAAGTCAAAACACAATTCTTATTGCTCAGTCCTTAATGAAAACGGATATAGTTGAGTTAATGGATAACTTGCAGAATGCACAGTTAGCAATAGCTGATGGTAATCTCAATGATGCATTAAAAAACGTTAGAGATGTAGAAACAGAATTGTTACTAATAGAACCACCTCTTCCTACCAAATTTCTAAATAATATCGGAAAAGCTATCAAAGCTATAGATAAACTAAATTTTGACAAATCATTGAACGCTCTTACAAAAGTTCAAATGGATATATTAAAAGCAGAAAATCTAATATTAAAAAATGCAGTAGCAAAAGATAAACCTCAACAAATACAACAATTCACTAATCTGGAAACAACCATTAATGAAGAATATTCAGATTTAAAAGAAGATTATGATGAGAAAATGCAATAATTTATCCCTTGAATCAAACACTAATGCATTATTTCACGGGTATGAAAGATAGATAAAATTTATTTCATTTTTATTAAATTATTATTCAAGTAGTATATTTTTATTATTCATTAAACTCTTAAATTACTAGAGGTTACTCTATTCGTGTAAATTTCTAATAAATTCGCTTATTGTATATTTCTATATCAATTAAAATTAGGTTTCTAAAGGTAAAATCTAAATACAAGCTAATTGTATTTCTACAAAAAACTCTTATTTTAGAATCGCTATAGGTATTACTCCCAACAAATTAACAATTTTTATGGTTTGATTATATTATTCAAAAATATTGTATTTTATACTAATAATCTCTATTCTAATCAAATGAGACTTTTGTTCTTTTAAATAAATTTATTTTTTTATTTGTGTCCATATTATCTAATTCTTTCGCATGTTTAGCAGATATTTCATTGTTCCATGCTTGCATGATATTTTCCAATATGTTATTTAGTTCTGTTAAATTGTCTTTATCGATAGTTGGCTCATTAGTTTTAGTGTTTGTCAACAGATATTCTTCCATCTTTGTCTTGACAAAAGCTTGTACATTATCCATTAAGGTACCCATTGGTGAACTTGGCAAGCCATATTCATTGGTAAATTTTTTAAGATTTTTCTTGGCTTGTTTTTGTTTAGAATTATATTTTAAAGATGTTCTCCATGCTTCTAATGCTTCGTCTCTTCTTCTA
Source organism: Nitrososphaerales archaeon (assembly GCA_032155045.1). GTDB lineage: Archaea > Thermoproteota > Nitrososphaeria > Nitrososphaerales > Nitrososphaeraceae > TH1177. The sequence continues at coordinate 4,159 of JALDXL010000090.1, read as the reverse complement.
TCTTCCCAAAGAACACAACCAAGATTTTGATAAGCATCAGCTATTTTTACCTTCTTTGAATCATTCTCATAAAGAATAATGGATTTTTCATATGTCTTAATAGCCTTTTTCCATTGTTTTTTATTACTATATAATAAACTCCAAGATTATAAAGAGCATTAGGATTATTTGGATATATTGCAAGGATATTATCAAGCCATTTTTTAGCTTGGATTAGTTTATTTTCTGCAATGAGAATTTCTTTCATCATTACCATGGTTTCTGAATCATTATACATACTTTCAAAATTTCTGATAAAACCTTTTTTGCTTCATTGTGTTTTTTTTCTAAACAATACTTTGTTGCCAATGTTAACTCCTCTTTGTATCTTTCGGAAAATGTTGGAGCTTTATCATAATTCATAATTCATGCTATCAATAATAATTGAACTTCTATGCTTTTAATAATTTATATTCTATTTTCAATAAATAATTTTTCATAAATATAAAATAGGTCCAACTATTTTGAAAAATAGATATACAAATATTATAACACTTCATCGATTATTGATTATATGTAGTTTCTTAGTATATAATATTAAATTCATTTGAAATAATTTCTTCTATTGTTTTCATTTAAGTTTCTAATAATAAATCTAAATACTATGTAGTAGAACCCTACTACATGGACGATTCCACTCCCGAGCAACTTCCTTAATTTGCAGATGAATCCTACTGTTAAAATGTGACTTTCATTATGTTTTAATATTTTGAGCAATTGAATAGATGAAAGAATCAGCAACTAATAGATAGAGATTGCTTACTGACTGAAGAATTGTTTTTGCATTATATTTTTACATTCTGAATCTGAACAAGTATATTTTGTTTTAATCATCATTTCACTATATTTCCCTACCTGGTATCTTTGTTTAGGATTGTCAGATATCGCTGCCTCCACTATTATTTTTGCAATGTTCTCCGCTTTAGTTTGGTATTCATTTTGAACATTCCCGTAGTTTTCAAAAAGCTTTTGAGTAAATTCTTTATATATTGACCAATAGGAACGTGAGACAGTTTTTTCAGGGACCTTGACGTTGTTATGAAAATTTGTATCTATTACAAAAGCAGGTTCTATAAGTATAGTCTTTATTCCAAATTGTTCTACTTCATATCTCATTGATTCAATTAACCCTTCTACTGCAAATTTGGTACTACAGTATGCAGCACTTAATGGATATCCCAAAATACCACCAATAGAACTTAAATTAATTATTCTACTGCCACTACCTTCTTTTTGATTTCTCATCAACGATAATGCAGATTGAATCATTCTAACCATTCCAAACAAATTAGTTTCAAACTGTGCTTTCAACTCTTTAATTGAAATTTCTTCAATCGAACCTATCAATCCATAGCCTGCATTGTTTACAAGTACATCTATTCTATTTTTTTCAGCTTTTAATACTTCCATAGCATTCTTTACTGATTCATCATTAGTTACATCAAGCTGTAAGACCTTTAGTGGCAATGATTCCTTAGAGGCTATTTCTTTGATATTTGATGATTTTTCAAGATTGCGCATAGTTGCATAAGTATAAAATCCGTTTCTCGCAAGTGTCAAAGATGTTATATGTCCTATTCCTGTTGAGCATCCTGTTACTAAAGCAATTTTTTCTTTTGACATTGTTAGTATTGAAGTTAAAGCAATACAATTTATTTAAGATTCCCAATTTTCTATCTATCATGTATGATGATATCTATTGATTTATCTAATGATGATTTATTTATATTAGATTAAACAATGATTATAAAATAAGTTTCTAATAATAAAAGCTAAATACAAGTTAGTATATCTACAATAGACTCTTCTTTTAGCACCACTATCGGTATTACTATAGATAATTGACATTGAGAATTCAATAATAATAAATGTGTATAAGAATTTAATTAAATATATTTATTATTGATAAATCTAAAAATCACCTAAAACAAGTTTAACTTCTAATAAGCAATAGGATTATTTAGATATCCAATAATTAGAAGATATTCTGTGACTTTATTGCATAACAATAGATATCAATGATTATATTTTATTTCATCGTATTATTTTGCTACTTTATGTTAGTTCATTCCAGTTAAGTTTTAGGTGATGTGTTCGTCATACATGGTGTTATTGTAGCTTCTAACACTCTATCTTTTTAATAGTTATAGAAATCATTTCAAATATTATAACAAACAAATTCTCAAATTTTACTATCATTTTTTCTTTTGATTCGACTCTAGATCTCTTCTACCTACCTATCTTAATAAATTCATTTACTACTAGATCTGGAGACTAATATTCATCATCAGATAAAGAAAAAATTGTAAAGCATGAGGATAAAATAAAAGATAGAGAAATCTATAGAACGATTAGATGTTGAAAACAAACAAGAACAAGCTATAAAAAAATATTATCAGAATTGTTTGGATTATATCTTGTTTGTAATTCTATTTTTGTATATACTTCCTAGCAGAACTAGCAAGTGTTACTCATATCAGTAAATGAAATTGTAACCTATGTTAGCAAGTACAACACGTAATAGACAACATGTGGATGACAAATTGAGCTAAAATTATCTATAAATTCAAAAAACTCAATTGTCCGCATCAGCGGAAATTTCTGAAAAGGTAAGAAAGGGTCTCAAAAAACGTGGATTTACTCTTGTTGGACCTGCAATATGTTATGCATTAATGCAAGTTATATCTATGGTAAATAGTCATACCTCACAATGTCTTTTGTATCAAAAATGATTTTAAACTAGGATGATTCTATAAAGTCATGGCTAAAGGAAAATTTGCAACATCTGTTTCCTGTATGGATGGGAGAATTCAGATTCCCTTAATTAATTGGATTAAAGAAAATTTTTCTGTAGATTATGTTGATACCATCACAGAACCCGGAATTGATAAACAAGTTGCAGATAATACTGATCTTGAATTAATTAAAACTAAAGTAGGAATATCAATCAATAAACATGAATCAGAATTGATTGTAGTGTCTGGTCATTATGATTGTGCAGGAAACCCTGTATCCAATGAAGAACACATTACTCAAATTAAAAAAGGAATTGAAGTTATTTTTTCATGGAATCTAGGTGTCAAAGTTGTTGGCGTTTGGGTAGATGAAACTTGGAAAATCAATACTGTCTGACTGTAAAAACGTGATTCTATTCGCTTTAACAAAAATTAACTGAGTTAACTTGATTAACAATTATGTAAATACACAAATTGACAATTCTAGTAAATTAGCATTTACCATTTTGAGAAATGTATTCGCTCGTATTGGCAAATGTTTCATACAAGTTTAAAGATGAATAACATCAAATTAAGATGTGTTTACATAAAAGGCCTAACTTCCTGATGAACGCTGGTGTACCAGTTTACTCATAAATATATACAAGACGATTAGTTAGTTTTACATTCTAAATTAACCTAAGTTATTAAAAGCTAAATACAAGTCACCAGTATTATTTTACAATAGACTCCTATTTTCACACCGCTATCGGTATTACTCTCGACGGGCCCGTAGTTTCCTTGGGTTCACTATATCCTAGAAAATTGAGAATTATGGAAACACTATATTGAAACACTGGAGAGGCTACATGGTATGATGAAGCATATGAAGTAATTGGATTAAAAACACTATTTACATTCACCATTAGAGAAAATTCTAATGAACTAGTCAATCTAAAAACTGCAATACAAATGAAGAGAAATGAATTGTTTTTTATTGAACAAAAGATAAAGCAGTATCAAGCTCAAATAATGATAAATAATTATAGTGGATATCTTTGATTCTGTATTAAACAGGTCTGCTGCCTGTTCTTTAGTAAGAGCATAATTCCATACTTTATGCTACAAAGTAAAATTCACTGCTAATTCCTAACCATCAAGAATTTAAATTAGCAAACACATTCAATTTTTTCTGATATCTATCTCAAAAGATTTAAAGTAAAATTATAAGATATTGTTTTCATTATCCTTAAAATGGTAACGAAATAATGATAAAAGTTTATTTCATTGTAATCAAAGTGAATAGATTAATTGATAATAATATATTCTCTTTTATTTTGATGGAAAACATATATTTAGACAATATTAGAGGTGATGCATTTTATCTATTTTCTTTAGTTTGTCTA
>JALDXL010000089.1:0-8205 GCA_032155045.1 Nitrososphaerales archaeon | reverse complement strand
TCCTTATCTTTATCATCGTCATCATCATTATCATTTTTCTGGGCATATACTGATTCATAAGGAAGAGTAGAAAGATATAAAATACCGCCAGCAAAAGAAATTAAAAAAATAATACATATATAACTATTGTAACCTTTTCTAACCATCTTATTATTTAGACTCTATATAAATATTTAATATTTTCGTAATGACGATGTAGTAAAGTAATTCAGTAAAAAATTAGGAATTTATTTTGGAATTTAATCATATTTGTTTTTTAATTCAGAACAATTATCGAGAATTGGTTTTATTTAGTTTAACGATGAAAAAGGAAGGTTACCAATATTAAAAATCAGGCTAGTTAAGCTTCATTTTTTATTACCCTCATTATCTATTGTTCACTCCTTATTTGTATAGTTGGAAATCTATTTTTTTCTTGATTTTTTAACCAGTGTTTATACTAGTTACTTTAGTCTCAAGAAGTATCAGATATAAGTCAACATTCTATTGCTGGTAAAACAGACGAATTGAATGGAATAATAGATACAGTTTAACTTCACTTGACGATGGAATCTTTCTATAGATTGCGTAAGTTTCCCTAAAATATTATTGTGCCATAATCTAAAAATTAAAATAGTTATATCAATAAAATTTGTTGTAAGAAATTTTAGTAGTCTCTATCATCGTACTAAAATGGGTAAATCCAATTGCGCATTTTATAGTTTAATAGATTTAATTGAATATAAAATTATGTTATCGATAGTTAATTTCATACTTTTATGAGTGATGAATAGTAAACTATACTTTTTTAATGTAATCAGTTTTTTAATATTTGACTCGTTATTATTTTTCAATATAATCAAATCTATATAGTTTAAATATGTACTATGTTTCAAGTTATAGCTTACCTTATCAAATATTAATAAAATAATATTTTTTTTAGCATAATTGAAACCAAATAAATGGGAATTGAATTGCTAGTGTATAAAAATTCCGAAAATTTTAGTGTAATTACCTTATTGTTATTTTACAGATATGTTACCTAGAAAAAAGTAAGGAAATTTAACCTAGTAGAAAACATCAAAAAAAATAAGAAATTCATTACCAAGTTAAAAAAAACTTCAAACTACTTTTTTGATGTCTATTAATATCTATTTTTTGGACAATAGATTAAAATAAGCTATTGACAAAATATATAACATAATGAAATATAGAAGCAGAACTGAAATTGTTGGAATGATTTTGGAGGCTACTAACGGTGGTGCGACAAAGACAAAAATCATGTATAATGCTTATCTCAGTTACAATCAGTTGAAGGAATATCTTTCTCTCTTAATAGAAAATGATCTTGTAGAATACCTTGGTGGCTCAAAACTATTTCGAACCACAGAAAAAGGCTTTAAATTTCTTAGCATGTATAATGCAATCGAAGAGTTACTACACCCTACATTCAAAAATAATTAGTTATTTTTTTTCGTTATACTGAATTGTAATCTCTTTACTAGAATCGGTGTAACATTTTCTGGTTGTTTCAATAAATTTATTTTAACCTATCCAAGCCACATTATTTTGGAGAAAAAAAGACCGAATCATACTTTTACTTACTTATATCGTTTGAGACATAATATTCATTGTTGCGTCGAAACTTTCGGTTACTAAATAATATATAATTATTTTATCTCTTGTAAGAGAAAAAAACAGAATAGGACAATTTTAGGTTTTAAAGTATAATAATAAAATATCTGTTAATATCTACTAACAAGTATTGATAAGTAATGATTCAATTATTCTATTGGCAAAATATATTTTTTCTAAAAATTTTTGAATAGGATTATACTAGATTTATAACATACGTGATAGATGTATATCAATAGTTTAATCAATAATACATATAACAAAAAATGATATAAAGTCCTATTTGTCAATTTTGACTACATATCTTTTAATATTCAAGTCTTTGCTTGCTAGCTGCCCTTTGTCTATTTTCATATTCTTTCTCATTTTCTAACATCTCTTCATTTTCCTTGATTTTATCTTTATTTTTTTCAATATCCTTTTTATTCTTTATCTTGTTTTGGATTGATGTCGGTTCTTTTCTAACTTTAATTTCTAACACGGGAGATTTATTTGTCCATTCTTTCAGCCATTCCCTAATCAAATTTAGGTTTATTTCTGCGTTTCTTCTGACAAATCCATCGACATCCTCCTCGGCAACTATTTTTAGTGCTTTGATACTTTTTGTAATTCTCTCATTAAGTTCTGTTACTTTTGAATCTTTATCAGCTAAGGCAATGCTGGCATTAATCTTAACTCTCCTCCTTTCATCTTTCAACAAGTTTAACAGATGATCCAAAACACTTTCATTGATTAGATCTATCTTTTCTTTTTTTATTTTATCTTTTTTTACTTGATCATTTTTAGTTACTAAAAATTTACCTAGTGCTAGAGTTGCTGCAGATCTTATAAAATATCTATTAACAGAATTTTTCAATTTAGGATCAATATTACCGCTTTTACGGATCAACAAATCCGCTATATCTTTAACCAGATCTATGTCTTGATCATTTGCCAATTCTCTTAAACCGAGAATTGCACCCTGTGCTAGTTGATCTTGAAATGTCTCTGAATTAACAACTTTATCTATTAACAAGTTCACCATTCTTTCTTTTAAAAGACTGCCGTTAGGAAGATTTTTGACAGATTTACCTATTGCAGTTGCAGCAGTATTTTCTACAAAATAACTTTTATCATCTAACAGATTTACCAACATAGGTGTCTTATTTTTTTTGGCTTTTAATTCAAGTGTACTTTCTCTTTCAAATAATCCTAAATTCATTATTATCGCTCGTTTGCGATGTGGATCAAGTTTTGAAAAATTATCATCAACAATACATTTTTGCAATGCTTCATAAGCATCATTATCCTTTATGTAATTTTTTTTGTCATGATATGAACCAAGAACATTAGCAGCTTCTACGGATACGCCATAGAATGGATCCGTCAGAATGATTTTTGTTAGTAAATCCACGGTTTTTTTACTATAACAATCTCTCATTAAATGAAGAGATTCTATTTTTTCTGAAATTGTAGCAATATCACTTTCAAGTTGGTTATTTAATATATTATCTAAATTAAAAATATCGTCTTGATTTACTACAGTAAATGATTTAATTTCTTTAAGAATTTTTAAGTTAGGATCTATAGATATCCAATTAATCATAGTTGTATTTCTAAAAAAATCTTTTTGGAATGTATATTCAGTTTCTCTTTTGCTAATAATAATTTTTTCAATTGTATCCATAACTATTTTGTTCTTATTTTTTTTATCACTGCAAACCATTCGTATCTCAAGCGGAAAATGAAAATCAAAATCTTCTTTTTGTGTTTGAGTAATTTTTATTTTAATTCTGGTAGTTTGTTTTCCTTTTTGATTTTTCTCTTCAATTACAGAAAATTGTATTTCGAGTTCTGGATGCCCAGAAGTATACAACCATTGGTTAAAGAATTGTTGTAGATCTTCCCCGTAAATATCTTCACAAACTTTCCTAAAATCTTCTGTTGTGATACTACTCTCCCTATATGTATCTAAATATTTTTTTATCATATTTTGAAATTTGTCTTCACCCATCAAATTGCTAAGCATGTATAGTACTAGTCCCCCTTTTTCGTACGAATGGCTATCAAATAATTCGTCCGGATGTTTATAGAAGCTTGTTACTATTGGTCTTTTATACAAATTATGTGCTTCATCAAGATAATCTTCGATCGTTTGAATTATTTTATACAGAAATTCATCTTTAGCTTTTGTATTATCTGATTTATTTACAAACTTGTGTCTCCAGTATAAAATTTCAAAATAACTAGCGAAACCTTCATTCAACCAAATATGTGACCAATCTTTACAAGTAATCAGGTCTCCGAACCATTGATGTGCTAACTCATGAGCTATAATAATGATATCTCTAGAATAATCTAACGATGCCCTCCTATCATGTAAAATATCACATGTTAGAGTTGTACAATTTGTATTTTCCATTCCACCAAATTCAAATTTGTCTACTGCAATTTGCCAATATTTTTTGTAAGGATAAGTTGTTTTGATGTATTCCTCAAAAAATTTTATTATTTGTGGAGTTTCTCCAAATGTCAGCATGGGATCATAATTTTTAGATATATTTGTGGGCCAATAATACTGAAGGGAAACCTTTCCGTAAGAACCTGCCTGTCTATTGAATTTCCCTATTACAACTGAGGTCAGGTAAGATGGATTTGGAGTTGATTCAATCCAAATCCATACATTTCCTTTTCTGGTATAATTTCCATTTGAAATTACATAATATCCGTCATTAGGAGCTGTTACGTGGATTTCTCTTGTAAATTTGACCTGAGGATCATCTATACATGGAAACCAATATTTTGATTCCGTTGTTTCACCTTGGGTCCAAGATTGAAACGCCGATGAAGAGTCTATCATAGGATCTTGGACAATAAAATGGAACCCGCTTCTTGGGCTTTTGAAATAAAATTCATCTTTCTTTTCTCCAAAACAATATCCACAAGAATAATCTATATTTAATTCAAATTCCGTTTTTTCTTTAATGATAGTTTTAAAACGTATTAAAAGTTTATCAGATTCTGATGAAATCTCGTTATCTGGGTATTTTTCTAATTGCACATCATCCGATGAAATGTTATTAATCTTTAATTCAGCAACATCTAGAACTATTTCTTTGATATTCTGAAGAGCCTTAACTTTTAACTTTTGCTGACAATTTAAAAGTTCTTTTGTTTTAAAGTTTGGAGAGATTTTTAAAAACATATGAGTGATGGTGAATTTTAATCGTGGTAAAAAATGGATAGAACTACCTGGAAATTCAAATTTTTTATCCGTATCAGATGACATCTAAATCCATAATCGTAGTTTATATTAAAGTTTTTAGTTTTTTTCTTAAGTGTGAAATTTTAGTGTTGTAAATAACAAAATCTAATTATTTGTCGTTCATTAATCTTATAGGTTTATCAAATATCGATGAATTATGATATAATTTATTATTTTCTAGTTTTTTATGTTTGTTAATAAGTTAAGAACAGTATTATTAAAACTGATTCATCAAATTTTTTAATATTTTAATTACCTATTTTTTCTAGCAATATTTTAATAATTATTGTTTTATCTGTACTTTAAATGAAGTCTACAAAATCTAATCAAAGAAATCCAAAAACAAAACCTAAAGGTACATTATATACAATTCCTAAAATTTAGATTATATTTTAATAGAAAATTTATGATAATTATTTTTTATTTTTCTGGTTTTCATAGCATGACAAATCAGACATAAAGCTTGACAATTACTATAAGAGTTATTGGATCTGTCATTATTTTTATGGTCAAAGTCATAAATACGTAGAATCTTTTTACATTTTGCACATTTGTATTTTTGTTTCTTTAAAATTTTATTTTTAACTAAATTGCTGAATGATTGACGATTTATAATTTTACGTTTAGTTTTGAAAACATAATATAAGATACCTAACCCAATCAAAACTGAACTAAATAAGAAATATTTGTTAAAAGGTAGAATATTATTATCTTCAATAATATAACTTTCACCAAAAAGAAACATAATAATCTGACCTGATAGCATCATTACCATAGATAATTTTAGATGTAAACTTTTCTCTCGTTTGAACCACCAAATAATCAAAATCATACCAAGAAACCATAAAAATAGGAATATATTGGAATATGATTCACTTCCCATATTAAAAATAAAAAGAAGAGTAGACACTATTGCAATCAAAATTCCTATAATACCTATTGTTGCTCTTTGCCTACCTTGCATTAGTTTTATTTAAACCCTTTAAAATATAATAGTCTTATTATTTTGACAAGGAAAATTATAGTTTATTGGTTAACATGTAATCGATAAATAAATAATTTTTTTAATTATGATTTTCATCGATTTGGTCTGAAATTTAAATGATATAATAGATTTTTGGTTTTTATAAAAACAAATGCAAGGAATTAAAATAATAATATATTAGGTATCTTTATTTGGTTCTGGCAATATTAATCAGTTTATTAGCTAGAATTCCGGTAGGGTCTTTTGAAACAATATCAGCAATTTTTTTCAGTGATTCAATAATGTTACCACCTTTAGCTTTGGTAGGTGCTATAAAATCATCAAGTGTTTGTATAACTTTATTTTTATCAATGTTATTTGAAATTGAAATAGTTGAAGCGATTAGATCGACTAGTTGAAACTGGTCCAGATTTTTTAAATTTTGTATATTGATTAAACTATTTGAAGTATTTAGAACTGGCGGGTTTACTTGTGGTGTTAGTGATTTACTATTGAATTGTTGGTTCGAAGTTGAAATATTATTTGATTCAACTTGAATTGAAGGGGAAGTCTTGTTGCTGGTTGCATCTATATCACTTCCCAATCCTTTTTCAGCGCTGAAGCTTTTGTCTGTTAATTTTTTTTCAGATTCTACAGGTTCCAAATATTTATTTATAATTGCTTCAGATTGTGTCTCTTCTTCAGTTAATTCCTCTTTTTTAACCTCTTTTTCTATCTGTTCATCATCATTATCTTTATTGCATGACTCGGATTCAAGGAGTTTACTGCAAATTTTTTGTTCTGCTGAATCTTCTTTATCATCATCATTATCCTCATCATCATCTTTATCCTTTCCTGCAAAAATTTCAGGAAAATATGCAGAATCAGCTGAATTAAAAATTTGAGATACAGGTGTATTATTTTCATAGCTTGTTAATATAATAAAAGATAGAATTACCATAACAAACATCCAATAAACAGTTTTAGTTCGTTTCAATATTATATTAAATACTAACTGGAAGTTATTTTTATTGGTTTTGTTTAGAAATTATATTGAATAATGAATGATATTTCTAAATTATATCAGATAATCTTGTCGCTAAATCCATTAAGTTGTTAGATTTGTGAATAAAGAATTATTTTAAAATCAATACTTGAAATTCTATAAAGACGTTCGCTATTGAATTTTCAAAAAATGTATTGGTATTTAAATTTTAGATAATTGTATACTATTATCTCTTGGTGGACATAAATAAATAAGAGATGTGTATACCTCATCTTAACGAAAATTATGATATAATGGTCAGTGACCGATTTTATCCTTCCTCGTCTTCATCTTCATCTTCATCATTTGTCTCTTCATCTTCTTCTTCTGCAGAGGGGTTGACAATTTCATCAGTTCTATCGGCAGGTCCGACTTCATCTGCAACTACCGTATAGGTTGCAACAAATTCATCTCCATCTAAATTATGAAGAGCTAAACCATTACCCGCGAACGGAATAGACGCAGCAAACGAAGTTGCTCCTTCCGGATATTGAGGCAATATAAGTGATGATATGACTGAACTTTGTCCACCTGGTAGTGGGATTATACTCATTGTTCCGAACTCTGGAGATATTTTAGGAAGTTGGGGATTATCTGTACCAGTCATATTTCTGTATAATATTTGGACTTCTACTGGTTTGGAGGCAACAAACGATAATGTTCCTTCATAGATAGTATTATCAGCTTTTAGACGTAAAATGGTAATACTTTGATGAGCCTCATGCCCCGGAAGAGGATCTGGAGTAGATGTAATCACTCCTTGTTGTACGATTTTTTTATCTGCTTCCTTTTCTTGTGTGACTAATTGAGTAGTTTGATTATTTTCTACAGTAGCTACTGCAATTTCTGTTTTCTCTGAAATGACAGTAAAAAAAATAACAAAAGACGTTAATGCTAGCAGAGATATCGGTATTGCAGTGTATGGAATGAAATTATTTTTCATTATCGAAATGAATATTGAAGCTAAGATTTAATCTTTTTTGATTTATTTATACTATAACTATTATCTCATAATATAAGATTTATCCAAACATAGACACAAAGATGTAAATATACGAATTATTAAATCAATTCTCTTTAAAAATTAAAACATGACTAAAATAAACGCATCGGTTTAAACTTAGATATTATAACTTTCGATTGATAGCAACGTGTTATTAATTTTTAATAAATATTATGTGTAATAGACTAGTATGTTTTGATTAATAATTTATTTGATTTTATTATCTGATTCTCTTTAAATTACCTATGTTCAGTCAATTATCTATGTTTTGTCAACATCTGTAAAAATATTTTGAAAATAAAGTTATTGCTACCTCTTTAAATCATAATAAAAAT
>JALDXL010000088.1:0-8206 GCA_032155045.1 Nitrososphaerales archaeon | reverse complement strand
CCTTTAATTCGTTTTTGAGCTCATCATCATCTTTAATGTCTTTTAAGTTTACAGTTTTTTTTACTTTACCCTCACTTTCTAATTTCTTCTCATTTGACATATACTATATAGAATAAAAGCGTAATAAATTATTTACCAATCTGTATTCATTAAATTAAAATTAATTTGTATATAGCTGTATTATTATATGATAGAAACCTAATGAGTAAATGTTAATGCCTGATAGCACCAATAGTTAGACCACGAATCATTTGTTTTTGAAAGATTAGCATTAATACTAAAATTGGTACTAGCGCTATATTTATACCAGCTGTTAGATATCCCCATTCAATTCTATATAAAGAAACAAATTCGTATAATGCTACTTGAAAAACCATAGAATCTGGTCGATTCGCCAACACTATTGGAAGTATAAATTCATTCCATGAAAATCTAAATGCTAGAACTGCTGCAATAGCAAATCCAGGCATTGATAAAGGAATTGTAATTCTTCTTAATACTCCTAAATTTGAACATCCGTCTATCAGAGCAGCCTCTTCTAACTCTTTAGGGATAGTTTCGAAATAACTTTTAAGTAAAAAAATATTCAATGGAATGATTAAGATCTGAAAAGTCAGGATTAAGCCTATAATAGTATTTAATAACCCTATCTGAGAAAACATAATATATAAAGGGATAATATTGATGAGTATTGGTATCATAAATAAACCCAATATTACACTAAGCAAAATATTTTTACCTTTAAAATGAAATCTAGCGAATGCATATCCACCCAAAGCACTCACTGCAACACTAATGATAGTACTTCCTATACTAACTAAGAAACTATTAAAGAGACTTTTGGCTATATGCGGATCTGTAATAACAAATACATAGTTTTCGAGGGTAGGATTTTTAGGAATAAATTGTGGTGGAATCGATGTTGCTTCTTCATTCGATTTTAGTGATGTAGAAAGGACCCAAATTAACGGTACCAGTGTAATAAAAAGATATGTTATTAGTAATAGATATACAACAGATCTCTCTGCATAGAACCATTTCGAATATTTAAATAATGAAGAGGATTTTTTTCCCATTTTCCTTCAATCTCCTGTATTGTTCTCCTGTATTATTCTTTATTTCTCCCAGTAAATACCTTCAAGTAGGCAAATGCAACTGCTATGTTCATAATAATGAGTAGTATGCCAACTGCAGCGCCTTCTGAAAAATAACCAAATTCAAAAGCTTGTTTGTACATATATAAAGACAAGGTTGTAGTAGAAAATAACGGTCCACCATTGGTCATAATCAATTGTAAATCAAAAAAGTTAATTGTCCAAACAGTTACTAATATTAAATTTGTGAGAATAAAAGGTTTTAAAAGTGGAAGAGTTATATGAATAAATCTTCGAAATTTTGTTGCACCATCAACAATAGCTGCTTCATAAAGTGTAGGGTTAATAGAAAGTAATCCAGCAGTTAGAAATAATATTGTAAATGGGGTGCCATACCATGTATTTGCTATAACAACTATCCATATGGCAGAAGCTGTGTCTGAAAACCATTGAACAGATTCTATTCCTAATTTTTCGATACCATAATTTACGATGCCAAAATTGTCATCAAAAAGAAACTTGAATGAGAAACCTGTAATAACTGTGGATACTGTCCAAGGAATAATAAATAATGTTCGGAAAATTCCAGAAGCTCTAATTTGTTGATTCAACAAAAGAGCTATTAGAAGTCCAATCCCAAACTGAAGAATCACTGTTCCAATTACAAAAACTAGAGTAACCCTAAGTGAATTGAAAAAATTCGGATCTTCAAATATGTTATTAAAGTTTTCAAAACCAACGAATTTCCATTCTTTTATTATTGTAAGGATAGATACATCGTGTAATGAGATATATAAGTTCCAAAGTAGTGGAAAGAAAAGAAAAAGTACTAGTATTATTAATGCAGGTAATAGAAAAAAATAAGGTTCGAACTTTTTTAAGACTAGCATTTAATTATCGATAACTTGTTAAAGGATAAAAAAGTTTTAATTGTTTACCAACCCAGTGCTTTTTCTGATTGTTTTGCAGCTTCATCTAATGCCATTTTCGGATCCATGTCGTTGTAGACTTGTTCTATTGCATTTCTTATATGTTCCGCAATAATTGGATACTCCGGAATATTTGGTCGAGCCTTTCCTAAAGGAATCAACGAAACGAGTTCTTCATAATACGGAATTGTTGATTTTAATTTTTCAGAATATTGACCTTCTCCTATGCTTTTTTGTGTGGGTAGATATCCTTGTTGTAATAACATAGGAATCAAAACTTTAGGTTCTAACATTATAGTAAGGAGTTCCCATGCTAATTCCTTATGTTGAGATGTTTCGGGGATACTAAGAATCCAGCCCCCCATCAGTGTAGACGTTTTTGTTTTATTTGAATTATTAGGAACCGGAAACATAGGAAGCATTCCTACTTTTTCTTCTAGTGTACTCCACTCTGTCTTTGGAAATTGTCCCAAGAGCCACGATCCTTCAAGCATGACAGCGAATTTTTTGTCAGCAAATTCTTGACCCCAAAAATGATTAATTTGTGGTTTTATACCAGCGTCAACTTGATCTTTCAAAAACTGAAGGGCTTTTACACCTAAATCGCTATTATAAATTGGATACCAGTAATTATTTTTTGTAGGATGTCCGTCTCGTTTCTCTAGAATTTCTCCACCCAACATCCAAAGATATGGATACCACATATCTGGTGAATGATTAGCGCCAACTAAATGCATCGATTGGATCCCATCTTTTTCTAAAATTTCATTTATTTTTTTTGATGATGATATGTAATCATTCCAGTTCCTTAACTGATCAGGATTTATCCCTACTTCATCCAACAGATCCTTCCAATACCATAACGCTCTTACATCTGTCCAAGCCCAAATCCCTTTAACTTCGCCATTATACAGTCCTCCTTCCCAATTTTGACTATACCAATCAGAAGATTTGTTCCAACTTTTGGCATTCGCAGTAAGATCTGATAAAAATCCACCTTCTGCGAATTCACCTAACCATATTTGATCTATTGAAATAAGATCTATTGGAGTTCTTCCTGCCATTGCAGTAAGAATTTGAGTTCTTGTATCTGAATAAGGCAAGACTCTATAATCAATTTTAATTGTTTTATCTGGATGTCTTTCATTAAGGATCTTTGTTGCATTATCTAAAAGTATATCCCATCTTTCCTTTGGTTCAGCAAATATGGCATGTAGAGTTATTTCTTCTTGTGCATTAGTATTTATAAAATTTATTTTTGAAATGTATAGTAATGATAACATGACAATAGATATTAGCATTACAAATTTTATGACTGACATTTTTGATTTAGAGCATAATTCACAACTGCTATTATACTTACTACTCATTATTTTGTAATAAATATAATATTTTTTAAAGGTTATCTATGTCTATCTCTTGTTAAAGATCAATTAACGCAATACACTTGCCATTTTAAAGACTTATTCGTACGCCTTGATTAATTTTGGAAAAGCTATTAAATACAAGTTTTTACTAGATTTAAGTGAGTATTTTCTGTCAAGAATAATAATTAAAGATTTAAGTA
This sequence comes from Nitrososphaerales archaeon, assembly GCA_032155045.1. Taxonomy (GTDB): domain Archaea; phylum Thermoproteota; class Nitrososphaeria; order Nitrososphaerales; family Nitrososphaeraceae; genus TH1177. Next base: position 4,616 of record JALDXL010000088.1, on the reverse strand, counting down.
AACATTATGGAAATGTAAATGCAGTAACTAATTTTTCTGTAGAAATCAATTCTGGAACCTTTTTGGTCTTATTGGGACCATCTGGATGTGGCAAAACTACCATTATAAAATGCATAGCTGGACTAATTGACCTTACAGATGGACAAATTTATATCGATGATGTACTAATAAATAATCTTCCACCAAAACAACGAGATGTAGCAATGGTATTTCAAAGTTATGCATTGTATCCACATATGAGCGTATATGATAATATTGCATTTCCGTTAAAAATGAGAAAAGTAGCGAAGGATGTTATCAAAAACCAAGTTGAAAACATGACCAGTTTGTTAGATCTTAGTCAATTTTTAACACGAAAACCAAAAGAATTGAGTGGTGGACAAATGCAAAGAGTGGCTTTGGCTAGAGCTTTAGTTAGGAAACCTAAATTGTTTCTAATGGATGAACCATTAAGTAATTTGGATGCCAAATTAAGAACTCAAATGAGAACAGAGATAAAGAAATTACAAAAGAAAATAGGAATTACAACTATCTATATTACACATGACCAAATCGAGGCTATGAGTATGGCGGATAAAATTATTGTTATGGATAAAGGATTAATTCAACAATTCGGCTCACCGGAAGAGATTTATTATAAACCGCAAAACCTTTTTGTTGCAAATTTTATAGGAAGTCCACCTATGAATACATTATATTTTAACATTGTCGAAGAAAATCAGGATTTTTGTCTAACTTCTGTACCAATTGTTATTCCAGTTTCAAAGACATTGTTACCTTTTTTAGAAAATAAACCTTCTCAAATTATTTTAGGTGTACGACCTAAAGACATATTAATTTCCAACAAAAACCCAAAGAATGAACCTGATACAATTTCTTTTACAGGTCAACTATTATTTACAGAATTACTTGGAGATGAGGTTATACATGAATTTCAACTAGAAAATAAAAGTTTAATAAAAGTTTCCTCAAATACAGACGATTTTCACTATAAAGAAGGTGATATGTTCAATTTGATAATAAAATACAAAAATATTCATTTCTTCGATATCCAAACTGAAAAACGATTTTTTTAATTTTATAGAAGTATCAAAATAGATTACTCTTTTGTATTTGATAATATTGCATCAGTAAAAATAGTATTAACTATATCGATCTATTGTATATTTTAGAGATATATTACTCTAATACTGGTACATACATAACCATAAATTATAAAATGTCTAATGCTTAAAACATATTTAACTATTAGAAATATATTTAAATATTTTATTTTATGATAGTTTTTAATTTAAATTGTTTCTGCAAATCTTCTGTATAATATTGTATATACTAAATTTTTTTGCATCTATCACTAATTTTTTTTTCATTCACTGATTTCATTCAGTATATTTGAAACTGTTGTTGAGAAATCAAGATAGTATATCAATACTTTCTTAGGTGAACTATCTCTAATATTGTTTAGTCTATATTTTCATATTGAATTATACTTAAATCTATAGGCCTTTTCTTTTTTAGATACTTGAATTTTAAAAAACTACCTTTGAATCCGAATAATTTTTTAAAATAATGATATTTGGATATTTGCAGGTTTCAAATGTTAATCTTTCTTACTGTAATCCTATTCTCCTTGTTAAGAATATAGTTAGAAATTACTAATATAATTCTGAATACTAAAATTTTATTATGTTTTTATATTACTTACATTTGTTTTAAAAAATATATTAAATTTTTTATTATCCTAACAAATACAATAACTACATTTAATTTCTAATAAAAACTTTTGAAGTCGCTAAGATCTTTTTTACCTGATATAGTGATTATAGTCGATGAGTATCAAAATTAACTTTGACTTTCTTTTAGAAGAGTTATATTATATTTTTTATATATTATTCTTACTTGAATCTAAAAGACGATTCTATTAATATTCATAGAATGCTAAAGGGTAAAATCGAAATTCAGAATCGTGTTCCTGTTGAAAATATTTTTGCAAAAGAGAATAGCTTAATAAATTTAATTTATACTCCGGGGGTAGCAGATGTTGCAATAGAAATAAGCAAAAATAAGGACTTAGCATATGATTTTACTTCTAAATGGAATAATGTTGCAATTGTATGTGATGGATCGAGAGTGCTAGGACTTGGTAACATAGGACCCGATGCAGCTCTCCCAGTGATGGAAGGAAAGTCTGTTCTTTTTAAGATATTGGCCGGTATAAATGCAATACCGCTCTGCATAGCAACCCAAAATGAAGAAGAAATAATAAATTTTGTAAAATATATTCAACCTATATTCGGTGCTATCAATATAGAAGATATAGAGTCACCTAAAGTATTGGAAATTGTAGAAAGACTAAAAGAAGAGATCTCTCTGCCAGTATTTCACGATGATCAACATGGAACTGCAATAATCACTTTATCAGCATTAATAAATTCTCTGAAACTCATAAAAAAACAAATAGAAAAAATTAAAGTTGTAATATTAGGAGCAGGGTCTGCTGGATATGGAATAACTAAAATTCTTACCTGCGCAGGATGTCAAAATATAATAGTAGTAGATAGCAAAGGATCTATCTATAAAGAAAGAAAGGATTTATCTAATAATCGATTCAAGTCAGAAATCGCTTCTATAACAAATCCTGAACAGATTTCTGGCAGTTTAGAATATGTTATGGGAGGAGCTGATGTTTTTATTGGTGTATCTGGAAAGGGGAACGTTTTAAATAAAAAAACTATATCTTCTATGAATACCAATCCGATAATTTTTGCATTAAGTAATCCGGATCCTGAAATATCGCCTAAAGATGCTTTAAGTGGAGGTGCTAAAATAGTTGCAACAGGCCGATCTGATTTTCCTAACCAAGTTAATAATGCTGTAGTATTCCCGTCAATATTTAGATCTTTATTAGACCTGCGAGTTAAAGTATTGAATGAACATTTAATGGTCAATGTAGCCTATGCCATCGCAAATTTAGTTGAAAGCCAACACCTCAAATCTGACTATATAATACCACAAATTAATGATCAAAGGATCCTTCCTGTTGTAACTCTAACCTTAAAAAATGTAATTCAAAGTACATTAACAAAAAATGCAATTAAATAAATTAATACTAATATATTGATCTTTTTTTATATTGTTTGTTTCTAATATGTAGTATATTATGACGATATAATTAATTAAATGTAAAATAAAATGCAATATTTTGTGTAAATATCGGAATTCTAAAATATCATATTATTGGTATTCAATCAGTATCGCTCATCATAATTTCAATAGATTTCATAGATACTGAAAATCCCAAATAATAAAAAATAGTCAAAATTCGATTATTATGGTAAACTTAGTAGCAACTAAGTAATAATTAAATCAATATTTATGAAGGAAATAGGTAATATAATTATATGTTATAATTATTTTATATTATTTATCTATGGCATAATAAACTGAAAAATTCATGGTCATCTATTTATACTTTTTATGCTTTCACTAATCATGCAAAACAACCGTAAAACATTACTAGCAGTAGCTACAGCATCGATATTATTCACTATTATGACGGTGTCTTTGTTTCCCAGTAATGATATTGAAGCTAATGCAGAGTCCGCAAACACTACAAAATATAAATACGAACCTTTTCTTACATTGACTGATTCAAAATTCCAAGAAATTCCTAATAGTGATAAATTGAACCTGACTGAATTTACTGTCGGAGCGTGGTTTAAAACTACCCAGAATAATACTGCACCAGGTCATATAGTAAACAAGGGAGGAATGAATACAGACGAACAAGGAATGAATTTGAATTACGGAATCTGGACTAATGAAGAAAATGACATAGCAGGTGGCTTTGAGACACCAGCAGGAGAAGATTTCATAATCTCATCAAGAGATAAATATAATGATGGAAATTGGCATTATGCGACCTTAACATTTAATGGATCTGCATTATTCTTATTTGTTGATGGAAAACCAATAGGAAATAAGTTATTTATTAAAAATGGACCAGATAATACCGGAACTCAGCCATTAAGAATAGGAGCTAATTCATTGAATGAAGACAAGTTCTTTACTGGTGATGTTGATGAAGTAAGATTATGGAATAGAGCATTGAGTATGTCAGAAGTTGAAAATGGTTACCTCGAAAATAAATTTAATTCAACAGGACAAGTTTTGTTCTTAAATTATGGGAACAATACCAATAGTTAAGTAAAAACAAAGTAGTCCAAATCTGATCTTAATTTTTTATTATTTTTTTGGTTAGTAGATTAGAAAAGAAATCGTTCTAGTAGTGCTCAAGATTTATACTAAGAATTTTTTAATCTTTTAAGTTTAATTCCTAAGATCGAAAATTCCTGTTAATTGAATCAAATTTTTCTATGAAATAATCAATTTTTAATATAGGTATAAAAAAATTTATAAATAAAAAAAGGTTTTTCTTTATTTACTTTGCTTGTATAGATTCATATAATTTTTATAGACAGATATTTAAATACAATATAACTAACCTTAAATATTTGATATTATTATATACTTAAATATTTGATATTATTATATACTTAAATATTGGGATTAATAGAACGTTTTAAATCAATATTCAGAGCAAAAGCTCATTCTAT
>JALDXL010000087.1:0-8277 GCA_032155045.1 Nitrososphaerales archaeon | reverse complement strand
AGCAGTGACTCTCTTGAAGAGGAATTAAAAGATGGAAAACATATTGATAATACTACCAGCAGTGACTCTCTTGAAGAGGAATTAAAAGATGGAAAACATATTGATAATACTAACAGCAGTGACTCTCTTGAAGAAAAATTAATAAAAACAAAAACCGAATTAAAAGAAACAAAAAAAACAGCAGAAACTAATCTTAATAAATTAAAATATTTAATGGCCGATTTTGATAATTATAGAAAACAAATAGAAAAACAAATGACCTCTACTATAGAATCTAATAAAGCTAACCTTCTTTCTAGATTTTTAACTATACGAGATGATTATCAGAGAGCATTAGATATGATAAAAAAGAATAAAGATCTTGATGAAGTTTTTCTAAATGGATTGGAAGGCATTTTAAAGAATTTAGATAATATTTTACAATCTGAAGGGATAATACCAATTGAAACAATAGGACAGATCTTCGATTCAAATAAACATGATGTTATTAGCTTCTCATATAATGATAATCTTCCAGAAAATACTATTACAAATGAAATCCGTGTAGGATATATGCTTAATGATAAAGTTTTAAGACCTAGTCTTGTCGAAATATCTAAAAAGAAAAAAAATATAATGAACAATAATATAGATGAATCAAACTAATCTATAGGTGATTATTAAAAATGGGAAAAATTATTGGTATTGATTTAGGAACTAGTAATTCTGCAGCAGCAGCTATGATAGGAGGTAAACCCAGCATCATACAAGCCGCAGAAGGTACTTCTGTTGGTGGAAAGGCTTTTCCATCTGTAGTAGCATTTACAAATACAGGTGATCTATTAGTTGGAGAACCAGCTAGAAGACAAATGATTTCTAATCCTGAAGGCACTGTTTTTGCTGCTAAACGAAAGATGGGTACTGATTTTAAATTTAATATAAGAGGAAAAAATTATACTCCACAACAGATTTCTTCATTTATTTTACAAAAGATAAAAAAAGATGCTGAAGCATTTCTAGGTGATACTGTAGATAGAGCGGTTATTACAGTCCCAGCATATTTCAATGATAATCAACGACAAGCTACAAAAGATGCAGGAGAAATAGCTGGATTGAAAGTAGAACGAATTATCAATGAGCCTACGGCAGCTTCACTCGCATATGGATTAGATAAAATTCAGAAGGATTTGAAAATTATGGTTTTCGATCTAGGTGGAGGAACGCTAGATGTAACTATTATGGAAATGGGTGGAGGAGTATTTCAAGTAAAAAGTACTTCAGGTGATACTCAGCTTGGAGGAACTGATATGGATAATGCTACTATTGAGTACATTTTGCAAGAATTTAAACAACAAACAGGATTAGACGTGAGAAATGATAAAGCTGCTATGATGAGAATAAAGGAAGCAGCAGAAAAAGCAAAAATTGAATTATCCAATCTTGTTTCAACAGAAATTAATCTTCCATTTTTGGCTTATGATCCTTCTACCGGACCTAAAAATCTTATAATTAATCTATCACGAGCAAAACTGGAAGAACTCTTAAGACCAATTGTTGAGAGATGTAAAAATCCTATGTTACAAGCAATTCAAGATGCTAAACTTACTCCTGCAGATATTGATAAAATTGTTATGATTGGTGGCCCAACAAGAATGCCTATAGTTAGACAGTTTGTCGCCACAATAATGGGTAAAGAACCAGAAAGAGGTGTAGATCCAATGGAAGCAGTTGCTTTAGGAGCTGCAATACAAGGAGCTATTATAACGGGAGATGTTTCAACAGACATTTTACTCGTAGATGTTACTCCATTAACTCTAGGACTTGAAGTTTTAGGCGGACTAAAAGAGACATTAATAGAAAGAAATACGACTATTCCTACGAAAAAAAGTAAAGTTTTTACAACTGCAGCTGACTATCAATCTGCGGTTACCATTCACGTAGTACAGGGTGAAAGACCTATGGCTTCAGACTGTGTTTCATTAGGAACTTTTAACCTTGCCGGGATTCCACCTGCGCCAAGAGGGATCCCACAAATTGAAGTTACATTTGATATCGATGCAAATGGAATTCTAAATGTTACTGCAAAGGATTTAGGCACTTCTAAAGAAGCAAAAATAACTATTACTGCAAATACAAAATTATCTCAAGATGAAATCGAAAAACTAAAGAAAGAATCAGACCAATACTCCGAAGCCGATAAGAAAAAGAAAGAGGAAGCAGAAATTAAAAATGAGGCTGATAATCTTGTCTATTCTGCCGAAAAATTAGTTACTCAAGATTTTAAGGATAAAATCAAACCGGAACAAACAGAAAAAATAAACAAAGCAGTACAAGAATTAAAGGATGTCATTGCTACTAATAATATTGAAAGCCTAAAGGACAAAATTAAGCAAACGAAGGATTTACTAGCTGAAATAAGTACAGAAATTTATAGAACAGTTGGAGCAGCAGCGGCAGCAACAGCTCAAGCAGGAAATCAAACAGCAGCAGGTGGCGGTGGCGCTAGTAGTAATAGTGGACCAGAAACAAATACTGCAGACTTTACAAATCCAAATGAGACTACTGTAGGCGAAAATGCAAATACAGGAGACAAATCTGCATCTGCAGGATCTTAATTCCATCCAAAGATAAAAATAATCATTTTTTTATTACTATAATTAATTACGGGATCATAATTTATGACTAACAAGCGAGATTATTATGAAGTTTTAGAGGTACAAAAGAATGCTAGTAAAGATGATATCAAAACTGCATATAGAAAACTGGCATTAAAGTTTCATCCTGATAGGAATAAATCTCCGGACGCAGAAGAAAAATTCAAAGAAATTTCTGAAGCTTATGCAGTTCTATCAGATAATGAAAAGAGAACCAAATATGATACATATGGCCATGTAGGTGCTGATGATGCATTTAGGGGATCTGAAGCAAACTTTGAAGAGATCTTTAAAGATATGGGTTTTGGTGGCTTTGCGAAAACTATTTTTGAACAAATGTTTGGAGGTAGAGGAGGAAGATTTGAAGGATCTGATCCATTTGGTGGATTTGGGTTCAATATAGGCGGAAATAGAAGAAAAGGCAGAGATATTTTATATGATATGGAACTCTCGTTAGAAGATGTTATAGCAGGAAAAAAAGACGAGATTGAATTACCAAAATTTGATAAATGTAATAATTGTGGTGGAACAGGAGCTGCACCTGGAACTAAACCACGTATATGTAGTACTTGTAATGGCCAAGGTCAAACTCGTAGAGTCTATAATCAAAATCGTTTTTCAACATTTATTTCATTGGAACCATGTCAAACATGTAGTGGAAAGGGTCAAGTAATTGATAAGCCTTGCAATATTTGTCTAGGAGCGGGTAAAGTAAAACAGAACAAGAAATTAAAGATAAATATTCCGGCTGGAGTTGAAGATGGAATGACGTTACAATTAACTGGTGAGGGTGAATATTCAGAACAAGGACCTCCAGGTGATTTATTAATTAGACTTCATGTTTTGCCTCATACTCTATTTGAGAGATTAGAGGATGGCCATGTATTATATAATCTAAATCTAGATTATCCTAGTTTAGTATTAGGAACTGAAATAAAAATTCCAACTCTACACGGGAATGAGAAATTAAAAATTGCTGCAGGTACACAAACAAATACAATTTTAAAGTTAAAGGGAAAAGGCTTACCACGATATGGGACATATGGAAAGGGAGATCAATTAGTAAGAGTGCAGGTTAAAATTCCCAATCATATTACAGAAAAACAAAAATTTCTTTTGAAAGAACTAAATAAAGAATTTGCAACATAAAATTACTTTTTAATATGAATAATGACGTTAATTTAAATTAAAATAATTTCCCCTTTTTCAATAGCGAAGCTCGTTATGAGTCGATTTTGGAAATAATCTTTTTTAAAGGAAAATTTGACTAATATGAAATTACAAATTAATATTGAGTAATAATACAAGTGTAATATTCATAACTTGTTTTTTATTTAAAAATATAGTATTTTGTTACTATTATTTTATTTCTATAAATTCAATTGTTTTAAAAACGTCTTAACAAAATTTACAAATTTTTTATTATTTATATTAAAAATCTATTCCATATCATAAAATACCCTACAGCCTTTATTATACGAATGGAATTCTCGTTTCTATATTCATCAAGTCTCTTATCTTTTATTATAGGTATTGCGGCTACAATTTTAACACGATATAGTAGCATTCCTCAGATAATAAAAGGTTTTAAAACTAAAAAAATGGATGATGTTTCCTTCTGGCTTATATTTTATTTAACAGTTGGCTTATTTCTATATGTAGTTTATGGGATAATTATTGATGATCCTATTATTATTTGGGGGAATGCAATAGGTGTTATTTCAAATCTAATTTTGATTATTCTAAAAATCAAATATTCTGTCAAATCATTTGAATAATTTATAATCAATTCTAATATACTCGATTTGTTATAATAACTGAATAAGACTAGATGTAGTTTTTTTCAACTTCTATCTCCTTTGTCAATAAAAGTTTAGTAATTACCTAGATTTTATTTAGTAAAAGTTATAAGAATGATAAATGGGTTATAAAATAAAGATCCTTTGCTTTGAGCTCTAAGAAGAAGAAAATAAAGATTGAATTAGAAGATGATGAGGGTGGGAAATATAACCTATCCTTAGAGGGCAATTTTTCAAAGGAAAAGATATTAAAAGTTCTTGAACTAATAGAGCTCGTACGTTCGAATTCAACTGCAGATTTAATAGCTAATTCGCATGAAGAAATTAATAATAATCGTATTTTATCTGTTGATTCAAAGATCTGGAGTGTAATTGAACAATCATTCTCTTATACTACATTTACTTCATCTGATGTTGCTAATATTTATAACAAAAAATACAATGAGACAATAAAATTAAGTATTATATCCACTTATCTTTCTAGGTATGCTACAAAGGGCAAATTAAAGAGAGCTAAAAGACTAAGAGAATATGTCTACGATTTGGCTAGAACCGCTTCCACTTCCACAAATACTAATTCTATAACTACTAATATAATTTCATCAAATGCTGATGTAGTTCCTGCCAATCCTGCTGATAATGACAATACTAAAATTGTCTATGATGTTAGACGAAAAACAATAGATGATCTTAAAAATTAATTAATTAATTTAAATTTAAAAGTGAAATATTTATCAAACTAAATAGCATCAGAAACAATTTTTATCTATTATTTAATTAATCAATTCAAGCTAATGATATTGTAAAATATAGCCTTTCATATTAAAAATCTCCAAATCCTCCCATATCAAATCCTCCAAAGTCTCCAGTATCTCCACTACTGTCTGCGGAATCTCCACCTGTGCTAGCTTGATCTGTACCTGTTTCTCCACCTGCAGCTCCTTCTGCGCCACTTTCTCCTGCCATTGATTGTTCCGCGGGATTTAATGCCATACCTAAAAATGACATCATAGTCATAAAAAACACGACATCCATAATACCTGAAAATATCATTAAAGGAACCCATGCTCTATTATTTTCCATGTAAGTTTGTAATTGAGTTTTACTTCCCTTCCCGTTATTATACATCTTTTGAGCTCTCCGCCATTTTTGTTCTAATTCTTCTTTTTTGGAATTTAAAATTTTAATTCCTGTATCTGTAATAGAGATTTTAAGTTTTTTGTTACCAAAAATACCCTTCTTTTCTTTTTTTATTATTAGTCTTTGGGTTGAAAGATCATTTATTATTAATTCTACTTCTTCCTTACTCATTTTGAGAGCTTTAGCAATTTTATTTAAATCTTGAATTCCTCTAGATACTGCATCAAGTATCATAAAATGACGAGGACTGTCATTAATTCTTTCTCCAGAAGACACTCTTTATATTAGGTTCTACTCATTTAAATTCTTTTTCGCTTGAAATACATTTTTGCAATTTTAATAATAGTTTACAGGTTTTGAAAAATTAAAATCATTACTAGTAATATTTATTATAATATTTAGATTGGGACAAATAATTGAAATAATACTATATCATATAACTCTAAAAATAACTTTTTTAGAATCAAGATACATAATAATAGTTAAAAGTGACTATTAAAATAGAGATATAAATATTTATTTTGATTTATCTTCATTTTTATCATCTGTTTTATTGTTGATTTTATCGCTAGAACTAGACAATCTTAGGTTATTAGCAAATCTTAGTACATATGGAGTAGCAAATGATGTAATTATTGTGACAACACTTAGTATTGGTAATATCGATGAAGTAATTGCACCTACGTCCTGTCCACCTTTTGCTATAACTAGAGACATTTCACCTTTTGCAGTTGCCAATCCTAAACCAACTTTTAATCTCTCTGTATAGTCAAATTTAGATTTTGATAATATAGCTAACACTAAAACTAATTTTACCGTAAAAGCTGTCAATATTAATATTATTACGGGAACTATGTAGAGTGGGATAAGTGTAACATTTACTAACGCTCCTATTGATACAAAGAATAATGCAGAAAATACATCTCTTAGAGGTATAGTAATAACTTTGGCAACTGTAGCCGTTCTGGATTCAGCCACCAAAACCCCAGCTAAAAATGCACCTATTACTACTGATAAGCCTAACATATTAGCTATGAATGCTAGACCAAAAGCAAGTCCTAATATTACTATCAAGAGAAGAGCATAATCATTTGTCTTTCCTATTTTGTCAATTAGATTTGGTATAAACTTCGAACCTAAAACAAGTATACTTCCTATAAAAACTACTGCTATGGCTATAGATATTGATATAGGGATAAGTGCAATTTCTTCAGTATTTGTTGCTGCAACTGCTATAGATTGCAATATAGCTAAAGCTGAAACAGCTACAATATCCTCAACTATTAAAATTCCTAATATTAACATCGATGTTCGTTCTTTAATTTTTCCCAATTCTTCAAGTACCTTGATAGTTACTACAGTACTAGTAATAGACATGGCTAATCCTAAAAACATTGAATCAAAAGTAGTAAATCCTAATCTTTGGGCCACAAAGAAAGTTATAATTAAAGTCCCAATTGACTCTGTTAAACCCACCATCATTGAAATTTTACCTATTTGTTTGAGTTTTGCTATAGGGAATTCTATACCGATTACAAAGAGAAGCATTATTATACCTAATTCCGCAAATATGTTTACAGTATCTATCTCATTAATTAAAGTAAAAGGAGGCGTATATGGACCAATAATCATTCCTGCTACTAAATAACCGATAACCATGGATTGTTTTAATTTGTGAGTTAAAAATAACATTATAGCGGCAATAACCATTATAACAGCAAAATCTTGAACAATGAATTCCGAAGATGAATTTGTTGTTATTCCAGGAAGGGATAAAATACTATGAACTGAAAATAATAATAATAAAACATCCATGATCCATTCTTTATAAAATCATCTAAAATAAAAGTTAAGAGGATACAAAAGAGAAATTAGATAACTATTCTTATTATCATTATATGATATAATTCGATTTTTCTACTATAAATTTGAAAATAAGTTATCGATAAAAAAAGCTATTTTTTTATGATACTAAAAATAAATAGTATTATTGAAGATAAAAAACCTAAATAAGAAATTATAGGATTGTAAGACAATAAAAACGCAGACCCAACAAATAATCCAGATGCAAAAATACTCTTACCTAAAAATGCATAATGTTTATCTATTTTTTTACTATTTATTTCTTGATTGTCTAAATATGTTTTTATAGTTTGGGATAAATTTGCAGATACTTCTAAATTTTTTAAAAATTTCTGAAATGAATGTTTTATTTCTTCCCTATATGCCTCTTTAATTAAACCCTCCTGTTCAAATAAATTCGAAAGAACTTTTACGAATTGAAATTTTACTTGATGTTGATGATAAATGCCTTCTACGATTGAGGTCATTCTCATATATAATGCTAGATATTTGGGCAATCTAAAAGGAAATTTGCTTAAAGTTTTGTTTGATAAATCCATTAAAGATTTTACTTCCATTCTATCTACATGTTTTCCATGCATTGATCTAATACTCAATTCTATGGCTTTTTCTATGATGTTTCTATTAGTAGAATAGTCCAATGTACCAAGTTGATACAATACATCAACAGTTCTTACAGGGTCTTTATCAATCAAACCTAAATACAATCTAATCAATAATAATCTAGTTTCAGTATCAAGTCTACCAACCATTCCAAAATCATATAGAATTATTGAACCATCATCTCTAACAGCTATATTTCCAGGATGAGGGTCAGAATGAAAGATATTATTACGTAATAA
>JALDXL010000086.1:0-8294 GCA_032155045.1 Nitrososphaerales archaeon | reverse complement strand
ATGGTATAGTCTATTTTAGAGTAACAGCAGAACAAGCAAAACAGTACAAAGAACATGAAACAAATTTGATATAGCTAATTCATTTGTAATACTAGTAGTTATTATGTTTCATCATGTAGGTTTGAAGATAGTCAATAATCTAGGATTGTCTACTTGAAAGTTACAATAATCTTGTAATGATTTTTTTTTGTTATAATAATATTTACCTATTTTCCATAACTGCATCTCTTGATAACAACATTAAAACTTTATCAGCTACATTTTCTGGACTCATTGGTTTAAGTGTAAATTCATCCGCACCATAGCCCAATATCCTTGTTTTATCCGAATCTTCATCCGCAATAACAAGAACTTTAGTATTCATATTAATTTTTTTAATATTAATTATTAACATCAAGTTTCTATCACATGCTAGATTGCCGCCGATTATCACCACATCAACTTTTCCTTCCATTTCGTTTAATTTTTCTAGACATTCATTTCCATTAGTAAATTTTAATGGCTCGCATCCCTTTAGCCATAACGTGCCAGTTAGAACTATGTTTGCATCTTCATTTTCTTGAACAATAAAAACTCGTGGTTTGCTTATAATGACCACAAACTAAATATTTTATACTGCTATAAAAAATAATTGATTATAACTAGAAATCTATTACATTATTAATATTAATATTAATATTATTATTATTATTATTATTATTATTGTTATCAAACTAAATCATTAGTTGCTTTCTCCAAAATATTGCGTTTTGAAATCATTAATAGTATTTTATCAGATATATCTGTAGGACTGGTGGGAACTAAGACAAATTCATCAGTTCCATATTCATATAACAGGCTCTTTTTTGAATCTTCATATTCTGCAACAACAAGAACTTGAGTATTAGGATTTATTCTCTTTATATTGGTTATTAATAACAAATCATTATCTAATGCTATTTCATGTTCTATTACTATGGCATCAACTTTTCCGTCCATTTCCCTATATCTTGTCAAACCTTCATATCCGTTAGTAAATTTAAAAGGTTCAAAACCTTTTATCCAAAACGTACCAGCTAAGAGAGAATTTACATCATTACTTTTATGGATAATAAACACATTAGGATTTTGGAATGACAACAATCCAATTAGTTATTAATACTATTAAATAGTTATAATGTTATTGATTTATTTCTATTAGTTACATAATAAATGACAGTTCATTTATTTTTAATCTTAATATACAATATCGTATATTGAACTGGAGATAGTCATATGTCGACCTCAACGAACTTTGATAAAATAAAAATATTGATAATAGATGATAATCCAGATATCAATAATTTATTTAAAATATATTTAGAAAGTGATGGTTGTTGTCGAGTTGATTCATATACAAATCCCATAGAGGCACTCTATTATTTTAAAAAAAATGTATATGATTTAATACTACTTGATTTGAAAATGCCACATATAGATGGTCTTGCAATGTTTCATGCATTAAAAAATAGAGATAATAACGCAATTATCTGTTTGATTACTGCCAATTTATCTTATTTGGAACAACTTAAAGTAAAAATTCCCAATATAGAAAACTATGTAATACACAAACCAATACTATTAAGAAATCTTAAAGATAAAATTAACGAACTAATATTGGAAAAAAGTAAAATAATATGTCATGAGTAGATATTATTCTAATAGCCCAATATTTTAAAAAAATGAATCATAAAAGGAGAAATTCTTAAAAATTCCAATCTATGATAAATTACTAAAAATATATAGATAGTACAAAATCACCAGTAATTTTTAATAAATATATATTTTAGGAAGTGTGGAATATATAATTATCGATGAGTACAGTATGTACTAATTGTTTCCATAGCAAAGATAGACATTATTTTTCCGATAGTCAAAAGAATAATAAACATTATTGTAAAGAATCAGAATGCAACTGTAGACAATTTAGAGAGAATTGAATACACATATATTTTATTGAGTCAGATTTTAAGACTTTAAAGTTCTTTAAAATCAATCGGAGTTACAAAACTCAAATATTAATAATTTGAATAATAATATTTTCTATAAAAATAATAAAAAATATTTTTTATTTTTATTGTCGTTTATACTGTTAATTGAAAGTAGACCAAAAGGTTACTTTTATCATTACTTCACTCTCTTTAGGTTTCTTTATATTTTTAGTGACAAAAGTGATTCAAACTATTTTAAAATAAAAAAAGATAAAAGATGTACACGATAATAATATCTTTATAATATACTTTAGAATAGTTATCGTATTATTCTAAAAATATCAAGTATATTAGAATTCATATTAATTACTGACTATAAAAATTCATACTTCTCATCTTATTGTATTTTTCATAAAAAATAAACTAACACAAATTTAGATTGCATGAATCTATATTCTTCTGACGTATTTCAAATATATTTTTTCTTTATAATGAAAATATGAATAAGTCAGTAATAATTTTCGTTAGCTTATTGGTGATTTTATTACCAATAGGTACTAGTAATATGAATATTTCAAATACCAATGCGATTGCAGATTTTGACAAAGATGATAAAAAAGGTGTCAGTTCTCTGAAATGTAACAATATTAACGTAAATGTCAATGGATTGGAATTAGATGTATTACCACCTTTTCTGGGTGGCGATAGTGGTCTAGCAGACACAGCTGCAGAAGATAATTCAGGTGCAAACTCGTTTGCAGCAGGCAATGATGATGGCTCCCAAATAAGTGACTTTAGATTTATTTGCATTAATAACAACAATAATACAGTAATTGAAGGAGAAGAAGAACCCATCCCACCAACACCACCAGAACCACCAACAACAGCTAACTTGACTGTAATCAAAAATACTAATTGTGGGTTCGGGCAAGTAATTTGTAATAGTCTTAATCTTAATCCTCAAATAACAGTAACAGGTATCAACGCAATACCAAGTTCATTCCCCGCAGCTCAAACTCCAGTAGATGTAACATTGGATGCAGGTAAGTACAGCGTTAGTGAAGCGGGATTCATACCGAGTGAAGTACATTGTGGTGGATTTCAAAGTAGACAACTAATACCTGGCCAACAGACATTTTACATGTGTACTAATTTCAATGACGATTGCAAAGGAAATATAATTGCAGGTCAGGAGCTTACGTGTACTATAGATAATACTGTAATTATCGTAGATTAGAAAATACATTAAACTTATCCCAAAATTAGATAAAAAATACAGTTCCTTCTTTTTCTCATCTTTATTTATAATGCAATTGAAGAAAAAAGGAAGTAGAATCAATAGGATGTTATTTGGATAATCTTACGCATTTCAGACAATTTATTGAATAAAATTAAGATATGTTACCAAATAAGAAACTAGGTAATATAATAGACAGACCAAGTGTTCCTTATTCAAAAAAGTGTTTAATGTATACCTTTTGATAATACAAGAATAATTTTAAATAAATCTTCTAATAAAAAAAGCCAAATACAGGTTGATAATATCTCAATAATAGACTGTTATTTTCGAACCGCTATCGGTTTTATTGATTACGATATACTCGCGAATGTTATATTGAATAAATACTATAATTAATTTCTATAATCATCTTATCTTATTTATATTTAAAAAATCGAATATTATAACATTATATTCAAAATGTCTCTGTTTTCCTTTCATATCTTAGATATACTCATAATGTCATATTCGAATGTTGACTAAGATAGTTTTAAAAAAAGAGACTAGTGCAATATTTATAGCAATTGTACTAGTACTAGGAACGATTGCAACAGTAAACCCATCATTCATAGCTGGAGCACAAGCTACATCAGACCGTGAAAAAGATTATGACCATGATGAATACAAAAAATCATATGATAAAGATGATTATAAATCAGAATATTCTTCATATGGAAAATATGATAGTGACTATGACAAATATAAAAAAGATAGTAGTAACAGTGTCTTTGTAAAGAAAGTTAAATGTAATAATATCAATGTAAATCTCAATGGAATAGATGTTAATATTGGAGGATTACCAAACAACGGCCCAGTTACTGACCCAGTAGCTGTAGCAAAAGAAGATGATGATGATGAAGAAATAGAATCTAATTCCATTGAAAGTGATAAACACGAAAGTTATAACGGTAGAGATGGAAAATCGGATTCTAATACAAACTCTAGAATTGTATGTATAAACAATAACAACAACATAGTAGGTGAAGAACGGGAAGCAACATGTGAAGATTGCTTTACAACAGTTCTAACCGATGAAGAAGAATTAGATGATTTAATACAAGCAATTGAAGAACTAAGTGAGGGAGAGGTTAGTTCATTAGAAGAATTTTGTGACTTCATTGATGACATTAGCGGTATAGAAGACGGTCCTGCCTTTATAAGTCAAGTATTATTCGAATTAGGAGAAGAGGTAGGAATATTAGATTCAGATGATAAAATTAATGAAATTTTAGACTGTCTCGAAGAAGTATTTAATGTAGATTTTCCGAGGGAAATTATTGTATAATCTCTAACAGTACAACAAATGAATTGGAAGTCTTAAGGAAAATAATTAGCTGTTTCCAAATAAATAAAATTTTTTTCTTTTTTTAGTTAAGGATTAGTTTAAACATCAAACTTATTATTTGACTCAAGTATCATTTTTTATATTTATTATATACTTTAATTTCTGATTAATTAAGTTTCTAATAATAGAAGCTAAATACCCGTTAGTAGTATCTCTACATAAGACTCCTCTTTTAGAACTGCTATCGAGATTAATCCCTCATTAGATATTTCTATTGAATTCAGATATCATGTGAATACTCAAAAATCAAAAATAGTTTCCAAGAATAAAAGATAAATACAAGATAGTAGCAAAAGTAGAACTTTACTATAGGCAGACTCTAGTCACGACATTCGAATGTCTGCTATGAATTTACCAACATACAAAAAATTTTATTTAATGTAAAATACGATTTTTTATTATGAGTGTTGTATAACTTTTAATCCTATCTATAACTATAAAAAATTAATCCTTCTACTAACAATATCAATAGATTGTAGATTTAAAAAGCAAAAATAATTGTCAATAAGAGTAATTCTGTTTGTACTTTCTAAAAATTTTTAATTTTTTGTAGAGTCCAATTTAGTGTATTTATCTCTTCTTTGAGTATTTTAGTAAACATTCTATTCTCTTTTGTGTGGTCTGGTTTCTGGATGCTGATAATTTCATTTTCAACTGATTGCAGTTCGGTATTAATTGAAGATAATTTTGTTAATAAATATGATGTTCTCATCAAAATGTCAACTTGAGTTGAATTAAAATTATCAGAATTATCAATATCATTTGCAAATATTTTTATTTTATTATCGATAACTTCTGATAGACTAGTAGGAGAATTTAAAATAGTATTATTCATAGTTATCATGATATATTATAAGTTAGCGGCGACGTTATTATACTTTTATTAAATATTTCTAGATTATTTTTTTTGCTCATTCCATCATCATCAACAATAATGATAAACAAACAATTGTCATGTTATTGTCTCTGGACAATAGTTATTAGTTATTGTATATTAGTTTCAAAATTTTTTTGTAATTTTCTATAGTACAAATAAGTTTCTAATAATAAAAGCTAAATACAAGGTAGTGTATCTACAATGTAGACTCTTATTTTAGCACCGCTATCGGTGCTACTCCCGAAGGGCCCGTAGTTTTCTAGGGCTCATCTACTTTGTCTGTTAAATAAAAAATCTACCCATAACTGCAACAAATCATATCTTTATTTTTCTAATTCTGGAACATTTAGAAAAGTTACAATGGTTCATTTCTTAAATTTATAAATAATTTTATGAATAGTAATAATAATGAGTTCATAATAAGTATGCTCATTTTTATGATTTAGTCAAAAAAATTACTAGTAAGGCTTTCTGTCAATTTGAATTTTAAAAAGAGCATTGGCTATAACAGAATAGTTCTGATAATTTAAAGGATTTTACTAAATCTAAACACACGTTACTATATAAGATAACATATGAATATATATATATTATGAAGCATATTACAGAATTTAGCAAATATCCACTTTCTATAAACAGTTCTTAGTATTCTCTTCAGATGTTAATCTATTAAGGTGCATCAATCCATATAAAAATGAAAGAAAAAAACGTTATCTTATTATTTTACTGTTATCGAAATAGATAAATTAAATAATTACCTGATTTAATTAAGGGGTTTGACAGTAGATAAAGATAAAGAAAATGAAAGTCAAGAAAAAGATGTTAGTTTTAATCCCAAACGTAAAAGTGACAACATAAAAGAAGAAAGATCAATAGATATACAGAATAATCAAGATGAGGAGGAAATTAAAGAAAAGATAATAGAAAGAATGATTGATAAAAATAATAACAATACATTTAGCAGTAGTGATACGTACACTAATAGAAATACCTTATCATCTATTGAAAATAGAATTATCTATGATTTACAAACATTACTATCACAAAGACAAGAAAGGCTTTGGAGTGTTTTACATGAGCGTTATCAATACAATACATCAATAAAGAGAGGTCAAGACTTTCTTCTCAATCACGTTGATTCTAAACTTTCTCTTGTTGTAATGTACGCTGATTTAGTAGGTTCAACAAAGATGAGTATGGTTTTACCAGTCGAAAGAATGGCAAAGATAATCAAAGCATTTTCTCATGAACTGTCTTCAGTTGTTGAAAGTTATAATGGATTTGTATTAAAGTATGTAGGAGATGCAGTTATTGCCTTCTTTCCAAGTAGCTTTAATAAGTATCTATCCTGTGATACCGCATTCCAATGTGCTAAATCAATGATTAACGTTATAGAAAATGGTATTAATCCAATTTTAGAAAAAGATAAAGATAATTATCCAAAATTAGCTGTTAAAATAGCAATAGATGAGGGAGAGAATTTAGTTATACAATATGGATATGATAAAAGCGCACCTATTGATCTGATAGGATATCCTATGAATGTAGCAGCAGAGATCGAGGAATCTCTGACTGGACCAAACAAAATTTCTGTTGGAAATAATGTTTATGAATTGTTACATCCTACAGTACAATCACAATTTCAAGAAATACAGATAAAAGAACACGAATGGAAATATATTGATCTGGAAACTAATTTGCCATACAAAGTTTATACAACGAACTAACATTTGTTTGTATGGGAACTTGATAATAAAATTTACTGACAGGATGTTCTCTTAGAAGATATTACTGCAATTTTAAATATATATGCTATATCTTAAAATAAATGATCAATTTGTTCTAAATTAACAGACCACTCACAAGTAATATATTAAATTAATTTAATTAAATAAAAGTTCTGAAAAAACATAAATTTGCTTTGATTATTATTATTTATAATAATAAAATATGGTAAAAAATTCCCAAATAAAACAGTAAAAAAAATTTAAAAATGATATTCTCTATTATAACCATGGGCTCTTATTTTTGCACCGCTATCGGTGTTACTCCAGACGCTTAATATGTAGATGAACCCTACTGTTACAGATGAACCATATTATAGTATTTTGTCTTTCTATTTATAAAAAAAACATTTGTATTTTTTATGATATATTTAAATTTTTATCTTAATATTATAATAGTTAGAATCAAAATGCAGCACTCCGATTAAACAATTCAATATATATTTTCACTCAATTGATTACTGCTATCTGCTAACAACATATAACAACATATTTTCCTTTAATGAGCTCAACTATTCTTCAACTATTATCAATTTATTATTATATTCAAATGCTAAACTTTGTTGTTTTAGTTTTTTTCTCATACGATTGGCAGATCTAGTTATCTTGGCTTCATTTATATCATTAGTATGTATTTCCAGTCTTGTATATTTGATTGGTTCAAATTCGCCTTTGAAATATCCATCAAATTCATAAAGTGACATATTCCCATATTCATTTTTCATTTTTTTTATTATCTCCAAATAACCAGGCGTCCTAGGTAAATAGAATTTTATAGAATTATTAAAACTTTTTACTTTGTATTTCTGTTTCATTACCTTTTTTATTTTTGACCTTGAATTTGACAAATTGATATTTAAAAAACATATAAAGGTCATAATAAATTATCGGCTCTGACAATATGAAAATCTTCTAGTTTGTTTATTTTTGTATGTCGGCTAGGTTCAAACTTAACATGCTCCGTATGAGAGTGAGGCTCTGAATGAACCGTATCTTATGAGTGACTATCATAGTATAGTACTCCTCTTAGAGAGTGTATGGATGTTTGCCACCTGTTGTT
>JALDXL010000085.1:0-8301 GCA_032155045.1 Nitrososphaerales archaeon | reverse complement strand
AATATAGTCATTCCTTTTTATGACTATAGGATATTGTAGTCAGACCGGGGAGTGATTGGTTCTCTTACCATCCAAGCTTCATTTCCCGGTTGTTTGTAATAATTGGACAATTTTCATTTAACTTTTCACTACAAGTATCTATCTTTACCCTTAAATTAATAATTGAAATACTGTTCCAAACAATAGGAAAACATCAATATTCCAGAGTGATTAATAGCTTATTCCGAATATTTACTCTCTGGTTGTTTAATTATTTAATATCTATTCAAGTGCATATTTTCATAATCTGGTGTATTATAAATTTAACATCATATTTCATTATTGTAATTCATTTCTTTGATCCCAACACTTTCTACAAAGTTGGCCAGACATTTTCCAGTTTGGTTTTGGATTATATCTAATAAATTTTAAATTTGTTCCACATATAGAGCAGTAATTTCGTTCTTTTACAAATTCTTTATCTTTTTTTTCATAACAATTCTTGCACATTATAGTTCCACGTTCTAGATTCCATTTCCAGTTTGGTTTTAGCAGTTCTGTTTCTGATTTTATGAGACGTGAACAAACCGAACAGGTATTTAATTCTCTTTCTTGCTTTTCTTTTTCAATTTGTTGCTTTGCGATATATTCCTTCATCTTACTAATGTGACAATCACTACATAACATTCCAGTTATCTTCCAATCTCTATGGGGTTTATACTTGCGTTGAAGTCCCCTTTTACAGATAACACAAAATTCTTGCTTTTTCTTCCAAAATTGCAGTATACTATTCACCTTTAATTATAATAAAATAATAATTCACACAATATTTATAAACTAATAATTCGATATAAACAAAGTCTATCATTTTTTAATCTATTAACTTATCTATCTGTTTGTTTGATTCACTTAAATTTGGTATCAATAAATAAATTATAGGTGTAAAAAACCAATTTATATTATTGAGTCAGGGTCAAATAATAGTTTTAGAAGGCATAGATAAGGCGGGTAAAGGAACCCAATGCAAATTATTGCATAATAATATTCTCAAGGCGGGATTCAATTGCAAAATTTTAGATTTTCCTGATTATTCAACTTATATAGGAAAAGAAATACGATCATTTCTTGATTTAAAAAGATCTTATTCAAAGGAGGTTCAACATATGCTTCTATCGGCAAACAGATGGGAAAAAAAAGAAGAAATTGAGAAGATGCTTCAAAATGGAACTGTTGTTATTATGGATAGATACTATCAATCCAATCTAGTATATGGATTGTCTAATGGTTTAGATTTAAATTGGTTAATCAGTCTCGACAAAGGTCTCCCAAAAGAAGACATAGTTATAATTCTTGAAATAGATCCTGAAACCTCATATAAAAGAGTAAATTATAATAGAGATCTATTTGAAAAAAATCTTGAATTTTTATCACATGTTAAACAAAACTACCAAAAGTTATCAGAACTATACAATTGGAAGATAATCAACGGTGAAGAAACTGTAGAAAAAATACATATAAATATTTCAAGGATCGTCAAAGAAAAATTAAACATTCAAATTTAATTATTTGCGTTTTAACTAAAATCCATCGATTATTATTTATTCATTATTGCTCTATTATTTTTTAGTAATTATATGCAGATGCAATTAAAACTTCCCATGGAAATGTAATTTTATTATTTTTAACGAAAGGCAAAACATCATTTTGAGCCCCATTTTTAATTTTATGAAGTATTTCATTATCCCTCTCGATTATATCTTTTATAGAATTTGCTGTGCATTCCATATAATTTTTCCAATACTGTTTAAATGTACCCGGACTGTATGAAAAAAGGTATTTTTCTACTTTAATGTTAGTAAATCCTGCTTTTGTTAAAATATCAATCAATTTTGCATTGTCTCCCAAAGAATGAACGGAAGGTGACCCGTTTGGAATAATATTTGGAAAAGATTCGATTATATTTTTCATAATGCAGTTAAAATATGGAACATTTTCAGAAACGCCGTGAACAGCAAAAACGAATTGACCTTCCTTAGTCATTAACTTCCTTAACGAATTTAATGCTATGAGCGGATTAGTAAAAAACATGACCGCAAACTGGCTTATTATTTTTGAAAATTTTAAATGAAAATAGATTTTTTCTGCATCCATCTCTATAAAATCCACATTATGTTTGTCTATTTGAGAATTAGCAATAGAAAGTGCTTCTCTGGAAATATCTATTCCAATCAATCTGCCATTTCTGCCTATTTTATTGGAAATTTTTTTTGTTAGTGCTCCTGTTCCGCATCCCACATCTAAAATACAATCAGTTTGTTGTATATTGGCAATATCGATTAATTTTTCTGCAGCAGCAAATGGACCAATTCCGGGATCAGCCCACTTTTTATGGTATTTATTTGCAACAATATTCCAATTTGATATGGTTTTTAATTTATAAGAAATTGGTTCAAATTTAAGCGTCATTAATCATGATCTCCTCTATTAGTCTATTATATTTTTAAAATTCTAAAAATATATCTAAATTATATAAAAAAATAGAATATGAATTCAAGACTAATAAAAACATTATAAAATATCCTAGTTTTTTTGATAACGAATCAACGTACAATTCTGATTTTCGAACTTATTCGTAACTTATTTATTTGATTTGATTTGAAAATATAACTCAATGAAGATTTATCTTATCGTCATTTCTTTGTTTACTTTTTTATCTCTGTTTGTAATAGGAGATAATTTGACTTCAATATTCAGCCAAATTTCAGATAATACACAATCAAAATGGGCTAAATACACAAATCAAACTTATGGTTTTAGTTTAGAATATCCATCATTTTGGATAGTGAAAGAAAATAGTATTAAAGATCAAGAGATTGTTGATTTGGAAATTGGTCCATTAACAAAAAATATCTTGTCTGAGAAGTTTACTGGACATATTGCATTTAGATCTTTTGGAGAATCAGAATTTGGAATGATGCCTATTGATGATATAGGAATCATTACAGACATAGTGAAATATATGGTGAAAAAAATAATTAATGATAAATATAATCTAGATACGACGATTTTGAATAATGTTGAAATTCACAACTTAAAAAATACCACCAAAGAAATAGGTACATTTACATATCTTGTGGGTGATAGAAAAGACACAGTAATAACAACTATCGTTACTAATTATAATAATAAAACTATGGCCTTCTTTCTATTAGGTACTGTTTCCCAATTCGAAAATCCTAAATTCATTCAAGATTTGAAGCATATCATAAAATCAATTACATTTTTAGACAAAAATTCCAAATTAGAACAAACCATTGTAGAAGATCATAAAGTTACTCCAATTATCAATATTTTAGAAGACGCATCTGTACAAGGATATCCAAATTATGATCCAAAAGAACTAGTAGTAAGTAAAGGTACTATTATGATTAGAATCAATAATACGGATATAATGCCACATACATTAACAAACGGGAGAGGTCCTTTAGACCCAGAATCAGGTCTAATATTTGCTACAAACATTATTAAAGGTGGAGATTTATTTGAACTGAAGATTGATAAAATTAATAGCGGTCAGTATCCATATTATTGTTCAATTCATCCCTATATGACAGGAACTTTGGTAATTAAATAATAAATTCGTTGCTTTGATTTTGTTTGAGAAATAATTAAATCGTTTTATTAATTAACTTTAAATTCTAGGAAATAAAATTTAATTCACAAGATGATTTAGGTAGGTTATTATCTGGTCTATCATTCACATTTTGAAATAGTTTGATGATATTCGTTTTACTTTCTTTTATTTTTCTTTTAAGACGAAGAGAAATAACCTACTATTAAAATTTTAATTAATATTGGAGACACAGAAAACAATAGAAAAGAAAAATATATGAATCCTACGATCATGAGCCTCGCTAAATATTTTTTATTCGATAGGATTATTATTATATTTCTATTTTCTAAGATTAAAGTATTTAATATTGTTAAGTTCCCATTTTATATTATCTATTTTGAATTAAGTTAAGAAGAATAGAATTTTTTTCTACTACTGATCTCAATATTGTGATATCTATGACTTACATAATTATAATGTTTTACTATTTTCAATATGGTGTTGTCTGAATTATTTAGTGTCTTAAGCGATTTACTAATAATGTCAAAACTACCAAAAATTATAAACTTGTAATTTAGTAATCTTATAAAAATATTTTTAGAGCTGTTAAAATTTAAATAGCTAATTTATTAGATTATAATTATCTATTTTCAAAGTATTAGTTACAGGCATTTCAAATGTTACTATTATGGTTTTATCATTATATGATCCCAGAGTTTTCAATATGTAAGATATTCCTTCCAACACAAATTTATCACCTTCTTTTTTCCCATGGACAACAAATTTTAATTTATCTTCCATAATCTAATACTAGAAAATATTTTCCGTTATTATTATTATAGTTTTTGATAATAATTTTAATAGCAATTTTATTATATATTTAATAGATCGATTTTTCTTCGGAAGAATTAAAAATATAAAATACAAATAAGGATTAGAAATGTACCGAATAATAAGTAGATACTATCCTATAACACTATTATTATTTATTTTACTTGTCATAACAAGACTATCAAACTGATAATCAAATCTTCCACTATTTTCTTTTTACAATGATATAGATAAAATGATTATACCTATTGTATAATACTATTAAAAAAACGGGTCAATAATAATAAACTTTCATATCTTCAATATATTCGATTTTATATTAGCTATATACTTTATTATTATATTATTCATTACGAGTTCTTACTATCAAAAAAAGTTTGTTAAAAAATTGAATCATTGTTTTAAGATACTGAATTTCTCTATCTGCAGTATAAAATAAAAAATTTAATCATACTAACCTGCAAAATTTTAAAATACATCTAGATTTCTTTATTTTCTATGACCGTCGATAAGGATAATCTAAATGATGAAGTAAATGAAGTAATCAATCCAGATGGAAGTGTAATACCAGAAATAGAACAAGAGGGACAACAACCAATGTCAGGAAATGAAGTAGGAGAAATCCAGGATTATTCTATTTCAAAAAATAATATTCCTTCATTTAGGAAAATACTAGTTACTGATGATGGAAAAGATATCTCAAATAAAGCTCTTAATTACGCAATCTCTTTATCTAATTCTACTGGTGCGGAAATGATAATTCTGCGTATATTAGACCATGTGGAACATATGAAAGAAGTAAAAGAGGATTATAATAAAAATATTCAAACGAATCAACAAAACTTTCCTAGGAATAAAGAAATTATAGATGCAATGGAAGCAAAAATCAAACAATGTGAAGAGACAGGATGTAAGAATAAAATTTCGTATAAATTAAGGGTCGGAAAAGCAGATGATGAGATAGTCAATGAAATTAAGGACTATAACTATGATCTGTTGGTTTTAACAACTTCTCATATTGATTCATGGGTAAGATCATTATTTAGTGATGCTAGAAAAATAATAAGTAATGTAAATATACCAATATTGATCATTCAATAAAGCTTAACCAATGTCAGATCTTAATTAATGCTCTTTTGCAAAAATTAGAAAGATTTTTTTTATTTTTTAATTTAATAATGTCAATAAATTCTCCTCTCTCCTCCCTTATCTTTAGTATTTAATCTTAGGATCTCAAATTATTACTGTAGTCATATATATAGATCAAACTTGACCTTGGAATAATAATATTAAATTTATTACTTTTAAAAAACCAATAATGAAAACCAATATGTTAACTAGCGGATTAAATATTTATAGCGATGTTATCTCTACACTTTATCTTATAACAATTTCTAATATTTTTTATTGGTCGTTATCTCCTCATCCAACAAAAGAATTCAAATTTATTAAGGTGGTAACAATTTGTTTAAAAGCCTATTTTTTTATATTTAAAAGATAATTAAAAACCTCATTTTAAAAATCCTCTAATTTTATACATAGATGATAACAGTAACGTTAATGAATATCATTGTTCTGTCTTGGTGAAGCATGAAGAAATAAAGATGTAGATTTTGGGTGCTAAAGGTAACCCTCTAACACCCTTTATAAGATGACATACCTAAGATCACTGATTGGTAAAATAAAACACCATGAAGTAGAATAAAAAATTGCTTATTTTAGAATAAATTATTTATATACCTTATATAATAATATCTTTTCTTTAGTTCCATCTTTTTATATGACGTATTGTAATATTATTCGATATGGCTGATAAATCAACAATTTCAGACGATCATAGAGAAGAAAATGATAATCAACCGGGAACATCCTCGAATAGAGCAGACCAATATAATGATTATACTCAACGACCAAAAGGAGACTATTATGAACAACATAGACGGGAAAGCAAACCTATGAATAATACAATATCTGGGAAAATAACACAATCTTTCTCTGAGGGGATAAAAAAATCTTTTTCAATAGGAGAACAAGACACTAGTGGAGGTATCAAATCAATAATTTTAGGACTCTTTGCATTAATTGGATTTATTATCCTTGTATATGCAATATTCATTGCAATTATAGGTCAGGCGTTAGCATCAGTAGCAGACACAGTATTTATTGCTGCACTAATCGGGTCTTTTACTTTAGTAGCTACCATAATTAACCATCTATATATAAAAAAATAAATTTGAAGGAACCACATTATTTTTTATTCCAATTTTTTAATTGATATATTTATTAAAAATCAACTGACTAGAACAGAATAGGGCCATAAGATCTATGATTTATATTTTATAATGTTATCATTCAGTACAAATTCTATCCTGATATTTAACTACACAAAGCAAAAAGATCTATCAGTTTTTTTTAAATGTACTTTCTATATTAAGTTACTTATACCGTTTGATTAAAGAATTTGATAACCTAGAAGGCAATTCATATAAGGTCCAGTTATTGATATTAATATACACTATTATTATTATTCATTATTCAAAAGAGAATAATAGAATTTTTTTGATTTTCATAATGTGCAATCTTGAATCCTTCCGAATATTTCGATTTGACTTTGAGCAAAATAAATATTTTTAAATCTTGTAAAATTTTCTAAAGTGAAATAATTAGATTTTAAAATGATAAAATTTAGAAATACAATAAAATATATATTTAAAATTTATCAACAACGTTAAACCTCTAGTTGAGCCCATTCTCTTTCTTTAATTTTTACAATGTAGATACTGTGTTGAACTGCAACAATTGCATCAAAAAAAGAAGTCTTTGTTAAAGAATCATTCCAAATATCCTTAAAAATACGTACCCCTACTAACTTAGTGTCATCATCATCACAATATATAAAAATAAAGTTTGGAATTTGTTGACGCAATAATAATTCTAATTCATCACGGTTATTTTCATTAACTTGTAAAAGATTTTTAATCTTATCTGAAAAATATATCATGTTGGTTGATATAGTCAATTTATCATTCCAAACAATCGCTTCCAGTCTTATCTCTTTGTTTATCCAAAATACTAAGTGATGTACATCCGTTGCATTATCTTCTAATTTATTATAATGAATATCTTCATCTTTCAACCAATTATGTATGCTGTCAATAATAGAAAAGTCATCATCTTTCATGTGTTATAATTTAAATTTAGCTATTAAGATGTATTTTAACTTCTTTAAATTTATTTTAAACAACCCGATCTGTTCTGCTTCATCATTATCTGTATAATTGGTCTCCAAAATAAATTATATTTCTTGGTTAAAATTAAAAGATTTTATGCAGTTTATGATTAATAAGAAGTTATTTAGTGAATATGGCAGTTAATGCTGCAGCATTTCCTTGTTTAAATACTATGGGTTTGTCTCCACTATTAAATAGTGCTAGTCCATTTATTTTTGTTAAGATATTACTTTCTCCTGTGACGGGATCAATACCTTTCATATTTTTATCTAATTCAATTGCATACAACCCTTGACCTTCATTTATACTTTGAATTTTAGATGGAGTTATTAATGCTCCCTCGTGATTGATACCATTATAATCTATATGCATTACTGCTAGTTTTAGGGCAGGACTTTCTGGTATATTCAATGTTATTCCACCATCAGCTATATTACAGGGGTAAAAATCTCCAAGTAACCTAATTCCTTTAGAATTAATTATTCCTGTTAATTCGACACTTTCAGATTGCGTAGGACAGGTATTTTTATCTCCAACTATTATGATTTCTTGTTTGACATTATCATCATCTCTAACATAATGTTTGTGTTTTCTATTATTTCCATCATTGTCTTTTTTGTTCTTATCTGAATTATCACGACCGTTGCC
>JALDXL010000084.1:0-8313 GCA_032155045.1 Nitrososphaerales archaeon | reverse complement strand
TGTAATACTTAGATATATCTAATCCTGGAATTGATTCATATCTGCTTGGTCCCATTGCTTAAATGGGTTAATTAAATTGTAATGATATATTAAATATGTTACTTAAGTTCCGTTTTATATTATACCTAAAATGGACCAGATAACTGTATGGGGATTCAGTACTATTATTCAGCAAAATGTTTGGGATTTGAACCCTTCTATAAAATGGAACCAGTATCTTTTATTTTCTTGATAGTAAATAATATTAGTTAAAATATAGAATAAATATTTTAATAGTTATTCCAGTTGCATATGAGTAAAATGCTACAAAATATTAAATATAATTTATCTTAGATATGCAATTGTACTAGATTATATAGTTATCCAATTGTCTAAATGTTAGAAACAATTGAAATTAAATTAAAAGCATTATATTAATAATATTAATTTTCCCGATCGAATTCAAATATTTGATGACTGCTACTCACTATTAAGTAAATTTGCTAGTAACTACAAAAGAATTATGTACGAGAATAATGAAGAATCTATTGTATTTTTCCAATATCGACATCGTAGTCAAAATATTGAGTTAAAATAATATAAATAGTTCTTTATCTATGTATTAGCTGGATAATAATATATATTTATAAATGTTCTTTATCCAATAATAAAAAATAATAAAAAGCATTTGTTAAGGTTAATAATAGAATGAAATTGATATTGATATTAATACCTATTACAGTATTTTTATTTACTATCTTTGCAAACGACCAAATAATGCAAAATAATAATATATATGCACAGACTGAACTTCCACTTTCACCATCATTACCATCATTACCATCATCATCTGACCCTTTAACAACAGCTCAATCCATACTGAAAACACTGGATGAAAATGCAGTTAAAGCATTGGAGAAAACTAATACGAATACTACAAAACCTCCACTACCATCATCATCATCATCTGACCCTTTAATATCAACTCAATCCATACTGAAAACACTGATTGATGATGCATCTGAAGCAATCGAGAAAACAAACATGACAAAAACGCTTTTAAATTTAAATATTGTTTTACAGGCACTAAAAGAGTCTAATGAAAATTCATCATCAATAGAAGCAACCAAACTACTATTAAATGATGCCATTCAAGCATTAAACAATAATGATACAACTAGGGCATCTGCATATATGGGTCTAGCAAGTCAGCAACTTGGAGTGGAACCATCCAAAATTGATACACAATCTACTACTTCAGATACAGATACAAATACCATAATAGAAAGCAAAACTTATTTATTATATGAAAATCCTACATTTGGAATAAAAATCAAGTATCCGGATAACTGGTCATTAAGGACATATTCGTATAACCTTGCTTTAAATAATACAGTAGCAGGATTCTATTCTCCTTCAAAAACAGCCTCAGAACTAGGCAATGTATCTGGAGTATCTGGTCATTTTGTTCCTTATTTAGATATATTTGTATTTTCCTCTAAAAACATGTCACTAGATGAAATAATTGATAGCAGAATTGATAGAATTCAAAATAGTACATATTTTTTGATTAGCGAATCTAAACCATTTACACTTAAAGGAAACCAGTCAGCGTATACCATAACATATTCTATAAATTCTGGAAAAGATGAAATATTCACGAAAATGCAAGTCTATACACTTTATGATAATAAAGTCTATTTAATTACATTTACCTCACAAGAAGCATTGTTTGCTGACTATAGATCCGCAATTCAAAAAATGGTTAATTCTTTTGAACTATTGAAAAGAACTAGTTTACTATAAAACTAAAAAGAAAAACAAAGATCAAACAAAACAATAAATAATATCTTAATCATTTTGTCTCTTGGTTTTTATTTTTTACAAATAATTCTCTTATCTTAAATTACCTTGGAGGTCTAGTGGCTGGGTGGCTAGGAAAATAAACACCTACATTGTTTACTATCTTGCATTGCCCTGCTACAGTATCCCCCCTCTCCGGGTTATAGTCAAGAACTATTCCCTTTCCGATTCCACAATCGAAGGTATTCATGTCTGCTCCACCATACATTATTGTTGTGCCAGCCCCACCCATAAGCATATCGTTACCATTGCCTCCTACTAAAAGATTAGTTCCAGTACCTGCAATTAGTATGTCACTCCCAGGTCCACCATCAAGTAAATTACTTCCAATTCCTGACGTAATTATATCATCTCCTTTTCCACCGTATAGTCTATCGTCTCCAGAACCGCCATAAATCATGTCATTTCCATCTTTGGCATATACCTGATCTATACCACCCATATTATAGATTATATCATCGCTAGCACTTCCATCTATTTTATCATCACAATTAGTCCCTATTATCAAATTACCATCTTTTTTAACATCTGATGTACCTCCTGTCAGGGCACTGGCAATACATCTTGATTCTCTAAGAGAATCGATAGCTCTTGATTCTATAAGTTGTCTGAGAGATTCAATGAATTGACGGAGAAAATCGATAAATTGACTGATAATATCAATGATGCCACCTGAATTCGATTGTTCATCAGAAGAAATATCTAACGACTGTTCTTCAGAGTTGGAATGTGATTCAGTTTTAGATTCAGATTTAGATTCAGATTTAGATTCAGCAAATGATTTATTATCGAAATGAAATATAATAGAATTTAAAGAGAATACAATTATTATTATTCCTACAAGAGAAATAATTGTAAATGTAATTAAATTCAATATAAAAAAATATCAATACATTGGTTTTAAGAAATAGGATAAATAAATTGGATAAATACTATAATATTTTTTTTATACTTTTATATTATGAAACTAATATTCTTAAAATCCTTTGTATAATTTAACTTTAAAATTAGTAACATTATATGTTTTATGTTGCAATTTTTAATACGATATTGATTTACAATCAAGCTTATCATTTTTACATTATTCTACCTTCTAGAATAAATTAAATTATTTATTTACAAATTGGAATAAGTATCTTTTAATTTCTATCAGAGAATTACTATGCATTAACCATTTTATGTTAATGTATAAATCTGATAGAATATCAAAAAATATGACTAATTAGAAAAATCTATATCTGGGATATCATTAGAACGAGTATTTCCTTCTGTATTAACTAGTTTGCATTGACCTGCTATTGTATCTCCATTGTCTGGATTATAGTCAAGTACAACTGATCTGGCTAATCCTAAGAGGGATATAGGACAGTCAAAGTGATTGGCACCTGTTCCTCCATCCATTACACTATCACCTGTTCCGCCAAAAAGTTTATCATTTCCTTTTCCTCCTACAATTAATTGGTTTCCAAGACCTCCCAACATTACGTCATCACCATTACCACCATCAATGAGTGCTTTTCCAGCACCTCCAAGGATTAAATCGTCGTCTTTTCCACCGTATAGAAAACTATCAGCACCGCCATAAATCATGTCATTGCCATCGAGAGCAAATACTGTCGAACGAAGTCCACCATATATTATGTCATCTTTTTTTGTTCCAACACAGGATGAAAGATCAGAACAAGTTTCAACATTTCCAAAAAAAACTCCTGAATTGAAATCCAAGTCGCCAATCTTATTTCCTAATTTTTTTAATTTGGTAATTCCTGAGGAATCTCCATTAACTTCTGACAAAGATAAAATTGGAATTAAACCTAAAAAGAAGAATGTCAAACCTAAAATAACAATTAATGATTTGGTATTGATAGATATCAAAGAACCAGTGGAATCCACAGTAACAATTATTTAAATTCTGCTTAATTAACATTACACATATAAATTTCTATTTTTTTTTGAAAAAATGTTAGAGACAATATTTCAGAATTTGTTTTAAAAATAATTACAATTATTTTGACAATTTCTAATTATTTCTATTTATCAAAATTCAATATAGATATCTAAAAAGACAAGAAAAATAAATTGTAAAAAAAATATCAAGATCCAATAAAGCATTATTCATATTAACTGTTAATTTAGTGTAATGGGACACTAGCTAGATTAGTGACACCTACATAAGGAACTACAAAGATAGTTATTATATGAGCAGAAGCGGGTTCTTTAGCGTTGTTCTCTATACCAAACAGAGAAGCTATATTTAGCAATCCCATAGTAATAGTACGTGGATATGTCCAATCACCAGCAACAATGCTTCCAGTTCCAAACTGAATGTCTTTTAATAACTGGAGTGGTCTTACAGAACTAAGTGGATCACCACTACTTTGTCCTACTCCTCCATCTCCTCCACCAAGTAGCTCAGTTGGTCCACCTAGAAGACTACTTAAAGGGTTGGCATTGCTAAAACCTGGAATGCTAGTTGCAGCTTTATTCTCAAGTACTCCTGCATCTTTAACTAGAGATAAAAGGTCTTCAAGATCACTTACAGGTAATCTAACTGCTGTTACAGTTACCGGTGTAGTCATATTAGCGGTATTACCTGGACTTTGTATTTGTTTCACAGTTATAGATATCTCAGTATCGCCAAAGTTGACTCCACTAACCTGAAGTCCAGGGATTAAACTTATCGCTGTAATTGATGTAAAAGGAGTAGCAAGAATAGTCTTTAATTTAGAGAGGTCCATCTTTACACTTCCTGCAGTAGCATTCTCTGTATTTTTCAAAGGACTGGTTGTAGAATTGGAAACAGTACTAGTATTTCCTGTTCCTTCGCCTATGGTTTGAGCATATACGTATGATTCCCATATTGTTGTTGATGCTAACATAGAAATCAATAATAAAACACCTGAAACGGAAATGAGAAATTTTTGGGAATTCATACTATAAACATTGAATATTTATCTATTAAATAAGTAAATCGTTTTTTTTCATCATAATATGAGATCTTTATGATTAAATTAATTAAACAAAAAATATCTAGTCACATGGTTATAATAATTCATTTAAAATACCAAAAAAAACAGGAAATTTGGAATCAGGTAAACAAGGTAGTTTATTCCTAAATAAATAGAGTTAAATAAATACCACCAAAATATTCATAACAGTTCATATTTCTAACAATTTTTATCATTATTATAAACTATAGATAAAATTGCCGTATTTAATTAAATATTCAATCTATAAAGGGAATACTTAAGTACTATTATTTATTAACTCCTGATAATGAATATTTCGATTCCTAGTGGACACAAGTATTCTTTCACCTTGATGGCATTTTTAATTGCTGTTATGATAGGTGGATATGTTTTAAATGCTTATGCTCAAAATCAAGAAAACAAACCAAATTTTCTTGTAATAGTGGGTGATGACTTTGGTTATTCAGATATAGGTGCCTTTGGAAGTGAGATTTCAACTCCAAACCTAGATACAATAGCTAAAGATGGAAAAGTTTTGACGAATTACCATACCGCACCTACTTGTTCACCTGCAAGAGTAGCATTGCTTACAGGTGTAGACTGGCATGTTGGTGGAATAGGTACAATGTATGAACTAATAGCTGACAATCAAGTCGGTAAACCAGGCTATGAAACTTACATAAACGACAAAGTAGTAACTGTAGCCGAATTATTGAAGGATGCAGGATACAATACAATGATGTCTGGAAAATGGCATCTCTCAGGACATGGATATCAACCTGGCACATCACCATATGAAAGAGGATTTTCAAATGTACTTACTCTCTTGGAAGATGGATCTAACCATTTCAATTCTGCAGAGTATGTACCAGGCTGGTCAGTAACATTCATGGCAAATGCTACAAAAGTTCCTAGACCTCAGAACGGAACATTTGATACCACGATGTATACAGATCAGCTTTTGGGATTCTTTAAGAAAACTGAGTCAGAAAAGAAACCATTCTTTGCATATCTTGCCTTCCAGGTAGCTCACAGTCCATTCATGTCTCCTCCTGAAATGATAGATAAATATGATAAAATCTACAGTGTAGGATGGGACAAGATAAGAGATCAGAGATTTGAGAAACAAAAGGAATTAGGGTTCTGGCCATCGAATATGACGGATCCTGGAAGACTCCCTCCAAATCAGGTGTGGGACAGCCTTACCAATGATCAGAAGGATTATGCAGCAAGAGTATTGGCAGTACACGCTGGCGGAATAGAACAGATGGATAAGGATATTGGCAGGGTTATACAATATCTCAAAGATACAGGACAATATGATAATACTTTTATCCTATTTACTTCAGACAATGGCAGCAGCGAACCATTTGAAATCGCTCTCTTCCGATATGCTAGCGGTGTCAATCTTACACACGCAAAGCAATTTGTGGCTGGAATAAACAATACGTTACCAAATCTTGGTAGTCCCACTTCAGATTTCAACTATGGTGCATGGGGAACATATGTGGCTACTTCTCCATTCTCTGGTTTCAAAACAAGCCTTTATGAAGGCGGCGTAAGACCACCTGCTATAATTAAAGAAGCAGAATCAGATTCTCCTCCAGCAAGTACCAATTCGAGTTCTAACCTTGTCAAGAGTTTTGTATACGTTACTGACATAACTCCAACAATTTTAGAATTGGCAGGTGTATCACATCCTTCAACTTATCAAGGACAAGATGTTCATGCAGTGATGGGAAAATCATTAAAGCCGCTCCTTGATGGAACTACGGAGAAAATTCATCCTGATGACGAAGCCATAGCAGGAGAAATGTTCAACAATACGAGCGTACGAATGGGCGACTGGAAAGCCACATCATATGGGTACCCACCACAATGGAAACTATACAACCTAGCAACCGACATGGGAGAGAATACGGACCTAGCAACTAAACATCCAGATATCCTAGAGAAATTAATTACTGCTTATAACAAGTATGCTCAAGACGTAGGAGTGGTAATTCCAAGAGGAGAGAAATTTGAACAAACTGCAAAGAATAATTTCCCACCAGTAACTCAAAAAGATATACAGACTATTGACTTGGCTAACATGTTAGTACCAGGATATCCTTTGAGTACAAATGCAACTAATCCTCAAGCCATCATTAATTAATGAAGGAAGATCATGCATTTGAAAGGATTAAAACATACCCATTTTTTCCAACCTAATTTTTTAAATCTACAATCAAAACAAAAGAAAACGAAACTAGGTACCAGATATCAATTAAAGCCATACTCTCTTCTTTTCTCAATAACCGTATCTATCATCATTTTTACTCTGTCATTTATCAGTATACTTTTTATCGTACAACCAATTTTAGCTCAGACAAATTTAAGCTCGTCTTCTTCTTTATCTACTAACCAACAAACCCAAGACATTTTAGATCCTTTGCCTTCTTGGAATGATGTCACTGTAAAAAACAATATAATTGAATTCGTACAAAATGTAACAAATCCTGAAAATACTGATTATTATATCCCTCCTGAAGACAGAATTGCAGTTTTTGATAACGATGGAACATTATGGTCAGAGAAACCAATACCATTTCAAGGCTATTTTTCTATTGATAGAGTTCCTACTGTAGTTGCTCAAAATTCAGAACTAAAGAACATATCACCTTTCAAAGAAATTCTGGCAAATAACTTTACTGCTTTAAAAGGTATGACAGAAAAAGAGGCAATGGATCTAATTGTTACAACGCATTCAAATATATCAGAAATTGAGTTTAATAATCTCGTTAAGATATGGGCTCAAAATGCCACTCATCCAGAAACAAAAAGACTCTTTGTAGATATGGTATATCAGCCTATGCTGGAACTCTTGCAGTTTCTCAGGACAAATCAATTTAAAGAATTTATTGTTTCTGGTGGAGGAATAGACTTTATGAGAGAAGCTCTTTCTTCAGTATATGATATTCCCAAAGATCAAATAATAGGTAGTAGTTTGAAATATAAATTTATTGATGAAATCAATAATACAAATAATGATATTAACAACAACAAATCATTTATTTTCAGAGAACCAGTTCTTGGTTCCTTTGATAACACATATGAAAAACCAGCAAACATTGCACTGCACATAGGCAAAGTACCTGTAATAGTAGCAGGAAATTCTGATGGAGATCTGCAGATGCTTGAATATGCTGATGACAATAATCCAACAGGAAAATCTTTGAAAATATTGATTCATCATGATGATCCTATTCGAGAATTCTCTTATGACAAAGGTGCTGAAAAAGTATTGAAAGAATCCAAGGAACGCAACTGGAATATAGTAAGTATGAAGGACGATTTTGTAACTATTTTTCCTCCTCTTGGAAATAAAGTCTCTGATGTAAACAAATAAAACAAAATACATTCTCAAATTTTTTACAGGCTTTAAGTTTATTCCTAAAAGAAATGATACAATAGAAGTATCCCAATTAGTTTCTTCTCTTCACGATTACTTTTATAGGATATT
>JALDXL010000083.1:0-8416 GCA_032155045.1 Nitrososphaerales archaeon | reverse complement strand
ATAGCGTTATTGATAATATTCAAAATAACTTGGTTTAAACATAATTTATCTGCAACCAACAAAATCGAATCTTCTTCGCATTTTAAGATTAAACTAATCTTTTTAACTCTAATTTGGTTTTCCACATCTTTTAGTAAATCTTTTACTAACTCTACAAGATCAAATTCTTCTTTATTAAGGGTTAAAAGGTGATTGTCAATACGGGCAATCTCCAAGAGATTATAGGTAAGGAATTTAATTTTTTTAGCATTATTTATAATCATTTCGAGTAAATCCTTTATATGACCAGCATCAAGATT
The DNA here is from genome assembly GCA_032155045.1 of Nitrososphaerales archaeon. Classification (GTDB taxonomy): domain Archaea; phylum Thermoproteota; class Nitrososphaeria; order Nitrososphaerales; family Nitrososphaeraceae; genus TH1177. The sequence continues at coordinate 8,117 of JALDXL010000083.1, read as the reverse complement.
ATTTTTAGAAAGCATAACATCTGCAAGACCTAAAATAGTCTGGGTTGGATTTGCAATCTCATGTGCTACTACTTGAATAAATTGCATTTGTGTTTCTTTTGTGGTTTTTAATTGTGTATATAGGTTTTGCACCTTTTCATAAAGGTCTGATTGTTTCCAAAGATTCTCGAACATAGAAATATAATATAATACCGTTGATTTACTATTAGAGAATGTTGAGATTCCTAGTGATTCAGCAGAAATGTCTGTATAATCATTAACTAGTTCAGCAGTCATAGAAAATTTTCTATCTACTATTAAAAATGTTACTGTTAAATATAGTGATTCTGGTAAATATTTAATATCTACTCCTTTAGCCATTAATCTGCTAACGGCATCAATAATTTTTTTATCAAAAGGAGTTAAAATTCTTAATTTTATGTTACCTTTTGTATTATCTTGTAATCTTTGCAAAGTGAGAAAACCATCTCCCAATACCATTCTCCTGTAAAAACCATTTGCTGAAGAAAAAATCAGTAATACTTCATCCTCTGCAGATTGAATAAGGTTAATAGCAGTCCTTATTGCTTCTTCAGGATTCTCGATTACTTTGAGGATTGGTTTACTAGATTTATTAATATTTTTTAATTCTTCAATTTCTTCTGAAGTGGGAATGACTTTATCCCACATTGTATCAAAAACCGACTGTTTATTTTCAATAAAATTTTTAATATTTTTACCATAAAAGTTTTCCAATCTCTTGTAGACGTTAAAACATTTCTGAGCGTGAAAAAAGTATTTGGAGCCATCTGTTACTTCTTGAATGATTTCCTCATCTTTTTCTGTAAGCATGGATTCTTTACACAAGGAACATTTTAATTCTGTTCCACCGTTAGAATTGGAGGAATCCATATTTTTGTTCATTTTTTTTTACCTACAAGACTATGGTAATAATAGATTTTATCAATTTTAAACTATTCTAATATTCATAATGTTTACAAGAATTATCAAGTTCAATGAATCCAGTGGGATATGAAACAAATTTGAACAAAATCTAAGTCTCATACATTTCTATAGACGGACCTATCGTAAAAACAATATAAATAACAATACAAATTAGTAAATTTTTAGTCTTTGGAAAAAGATATTGTATAGTATAGATGAGTTATAAAATAAAAGAAGCAAGTTCACCAAGACATAAGAGAACAAGATCCTTAGAAAATGTTCTTGTTATGCAAGGAGGTGGTTCTTTGGGATCTTTTGCTTGTGGTGTATTTAAAGCACTAGTCAAACAAAAAATACGAATAGATATAGTTGCTGGTACTTCTATAGGTGCTGTAAATGCTGCTATCATTGCAGGTAGTAAAAGCGATCAACCAGAAAAAGATCTAGAAGATTTTTGGCTTGAAGTAAGTGAAAGTAATATGCAGATTATTCCGGACATATGGACCTATGAATGGGATTCCTATAATAAAGAATATTTGTACAAAAAAATATCATCTGCTTCCATAAATGCTGCAATTTTCGGCGTTCCAAAAATGTTTGTTCCTAGATGGCAAATGGGGTATAGTTCTAGTCGAATAAAAAAAATGAATAAAGGCTTTTATTTTGACCTAGAAAATTGGACTTATATATATGATCACTCTCCACTTGAAAAAACACTTGAAAAGTATATCGATTATAAAAAATTAAATCTTGCTGCCACACAAGAAGAAAAACCAAATGTTCTCCGACTCATTATGACTGCTGTAAATGTTATGACTGGAAAACCTCTTGTTTTTGATAATACTCTAACAGAAATTAAAGCAAAACATATTCTAGCATGTTCAGGTTATCCAATTTATGGATTTCCTTGGGTTGAAATAGAAGATAACATATATGGTTGGGATGGTAGTTTACTTAGCAATACACCAATTAGAGAGGTTCTTTTTGTATCTCCAAGAAATGATAAAAATATTTTTATTGTCGAAAACTATTCCCAAAAAATAGATCGTCTTCCTACTAATATGACTGAAGTCATAAACCGTTACAAAGATATTCTATTTTGTGACAAAGATATGTACAATATACAATTGTCAAAGTTAATAACTAGGCATATAAACCTCATAGAAAAATTATATGATAAATTTGAGAAATATACCGATAAAACTAAAATCGAAGTAGAGGAATTAAAAAAAATAAAAGAAGAGTATACTAATCTAATTGAAAACTATGGTGCAGAAATAAAATCTGTTACAAGAATTACAAGAAGTGAAACAGAATCGCCTACAATGTTAAAGAATGCAGATTTCTCTACCGAAACAATAAAAAACTTAATAGAACAAGGTGAAAGAAAAACACTCGAAAAGTTGGCATCTAATGAGCCTTTAAAATTCGATTTTAATTTGTAAATAATTGTTATCAATTGATTACATTGGTAAATATAAAAATTAATTAGATGAAAAAGATACGAGAATTAAATGTATTTCTATCTTTCACTATGAGATGTGAAACAAATTTAACCTATTTTTTGATCCTACTACGAAAATATTAAAATCAAATATTTCAAAATTATCAACAAAAATCCGAAAGGCTTGTAGAACTAATAATGTTGATCAGGTTCTATATCAGTTCTGTTTAATATTTGATTATAAAAAGTAATGTGGAATGGCATAATATGGGTAGATCTAGAACTTAAAGTAGATATAATATTAAATAAAACTTCAGATAAGAGATCATCAGATTTGTTATTCTCCGTCTCTATTATATTAGTAATGCTGTTTAAGATTTATTATTAAGATTTTTTGGCAAATTGTCTCTTTTGATATATCAATTATATCTTCGGTGTCGGAATAGGATTTTTTGTTAACAGCAACTTGATAGTGGATGAACGAACCTAGATATCCTATAAGAATGATTAGACAAGGAAATATAGTCATTTATCGAATATTATAATATAAAAATATAATTACTTTTATTTTATATTCCTCTTTAAATTGTGTAGTTATTATTTAGAATAAATGTTAAGACTAAAATATTAATGATAAATCTTGTTGCAAATTTTAGATCATGTGAATAATATTTTAAAAATATCTGCTTCTAAAGACGGAATGTACAAGTCACCCCTAAGACATTACTTGCTATTTATTCTTGGTAAGAAAAATGTTCCATTGATTGCAAATATCGTAATGGATCATTAGAAATTTTTACAATGTGTTGTTAATTTCAATTATTATAATATTTACAAAAAATAAATTACAAATACACTTACATATAGAAAGTGACTTATTTTAATTAAATGTCTACTGAATATTTTTAAATATGATATTATTCATTTATATGTAATAACATGACAAAAATAAAGTTGTTATTTACATGTCCACATAATGGTACACAATATATGGATATAATAAGAAACGAAGATAATCTCAATAATACCTGTAATCCTGATGAATTTAGCATAGAAAATGATATTGGAACCGAGGACCTTACTGAGCGTATTGTTACACATATAAAAAGATTAAGCGGCAAAGACCCATATAAAAAAATTGCAGAGGTTGACCGAGAGTACGTCGATCATAACAGAGAAGAACTATGTGCCTACGTCGAGACCGATCTCCGAGCTCAAACAGCTTATACGGAATATCACAAGGGAATTTTGCAAATAATTGAAGAAATGCTTCCTCAAAATGAGAATGGTATTGCCTTTCTATTTGATATTCACGGTACAGACAATGTAGAGGTTAAAGGTAATTTTATTGAGGTAATTATTGGAACAGATAAAGGGAATTCGAGGCAATCCTTGACCGAAATTAATCCTGATTATTTCTGGGGTCCTCATGGTTTAATACCGCTATTAAAAAAAAATGGTATAAGAGTATTCCCTCGTAATGAAAGTGAAGAAAGAATGGATTTCGAATTGGACGGAGGATACACCATAAAAACATATGGTAGTTCTCAACCTCAACCAAGAAAAGGACTGGTAGCAATACAAATTGAAGTTATTCGTTCTATTAGAGGAGGTGTATATTGCCGTGAAAAATTTGCAGCAGATATAGCTGATTGTATTTGGACATTTATTTATCCATTTATTTAAGAGCAAATCATTTCAGTTTGTTATAGGATGGAGTCATTTAATTGTATCAATATGGAAATGAGTATAATCATATTATATTATTCTTAGTTAAATATACTATTATATCTTTAATACTGGAAATAGAAATAAAATATAGTAATATCATATATAAGATTTTTAAATGTGTTAATCGAAGCATTTGTATAAAATATATTAGAACTTAAATGCAATATAAGGCTCTGTTAACTAGAATATCTTCACCTCTGTAATTCAATTTGTTAATAAATAATTCTCAAATGTTTTATCTTTATACATAGATACAAAGAATTGTATCCAATTATATACATGAAATAGATTGCATTCATTTTTGATACATGGATAGTAATCATCAAAAGATTCAGTTCTATCTTTGAAATACTGATTTACCCATTCCATCAGACTTTTCTCTATTGAAGAATGTAGATGGTGTTTTCTTTAATTCTCGCATTCATCGATCCCGTTTCTTAAGTGGGACCAAGCAGATTATGCAATTTCTCGTTAATAAGATCCAAATAAATTAACATATATTTTTAAAGTATGTTATTGATGTTATTGAGCAATACAAATTTAGAATACATAAAGCTTAATAGAGTTAGACTCAAGGAAGCCGCACAAAAAAAGGTAACAGAAATTTTCAAGGAATTTTTTGAAGATATAATGGGAACAATCAAAGGATTAAAAGGATATGCAATTTTTGAAAATATAGAAAATGATAGAGAAACTATTGTTCTAACTTTTTGGGAGAATAAAGAAGATATGGAAAAATATTATTCTAAAGATAACAAGATTTTATCTGGTCTAGTAGACAAAGTTAAACCAATGTTTGAGCAAATGCCAGAAAGATCAGATTATAAAATAGCATTATTTGAGATTGATTAACTCATCTACAAATTACAAATAAAATAAATTGATATCCTTATGGTTTTTTCATAGATGATCATCTATAACTTATTTCTCTGATTAGGATGATTTTTTATATTATAAACTATGTTAAAGCCGCAAATACCCATAATTAAAGAAGATATTACAATTGGTATACCATAATTATCAAATAAAAATGGAAGACTAAGAATGATTATTATTGAACCTATTCTAAATATAACAAACTTTTTTCTATTAAAAAATCCATACTTATTACTATTATTCACAGAAATCAAATGTAATATACATTGAGTAATTAAAAAAATGGAGACTGAAATACAAATTAGCCACAAGTCAGAAGCATTTAATGCAGAATATTGTTCATTTGATATTAGATTCCTTATTCCCACTCCTACTGCAGTTATTGCAACTACCAATGGAAAATGGATATACAACCAAGTAAAATATATTGCAACATTACTCTTTTCTATGAGAATTTGTATAGGTAATCTTCCACTACTATCAAAATATAACCACCATAAACTAAAAGATATACATAAGCCTAATGATGAGACAATTACTGAGTAAAGATTCCATTCTTGATCAGTCATTCCTATCACTATACTAACAATTGATTCACCTAGTACAATAAGCGTGAATAATCCCATTCGTTCAGGTAAATGAGATATATTAGGAGCATATTGAGATTGTAATTTTCTAGCAGTTATTGGAGTAACAAAATCAATTATTAATCCAATAATCCATAATCCAATACGAATTTCAAATGTGTTTACAAATACAGAAATAAACCAAATTAAAGCCCCAATAGAAAAACTAATTCCGAAAGACTCAGATCGTATGATAATACACTACTCGCAGGCATATTTGTTTAAATTAACTGCTGCATTAGATAAATTTTTTATATAGTAACTAATTATTATCTAAGGATTGACTGGGTTATCAAGAATTAACTATAGTCTTTTACTAGTTTCTATATATTTATTTTATAAATGATTTATCATATAGTTATCAAACGTAAAAACTTATGTATTTTAGTTTATTGTATCTAAAGATTAGACTTATTCTAATCTTTAAAACATTTACTTTTTTAGCTTCGCTAACGCTCAAAATAATATATTGAACCTTGATTAATTGACGTTATAGGAATTTACCAATATTGTTCTAGTCAATATGTTCTAAGGATATGGATAGTCATGAAGCAAAGTAATCTCTATACAAACCAATTTTCCTCGATAATTTTGAAAAATTTCTTAATCTAATAGTTCAGTTAATTCTACTATACAGTCACCAATTCTTTTACTACAAATCATACCAAAATAAGTAGATATTGAACAGAGTGAATACTTAAATAAAAGAATTCAACAGATAGAAAAAGATGAAGATTGAAAACATTCTATATTTTTCATAAATTACGATTCTAGTAATAATAACAAGTCTTCATTTCTCTTTAAATAATATTAATTCTAGCATATAGCATGGATACCAATAACTATCCTACTGTAGAAAATAATACTAAGGTATTTTTAGAAAAGCTACAACAAAGTGGTGGTCCTCCACTCTATACTTTGACCCCCACTGAGGCTCGTAATGTACTATCTGGACTTCAGGCTGCTCCAATAGAAAAACTTCCTGCTGAAATAGAGAACAAGACTATTCCAGTTGGTCCTAATGGTGAAATTTCTATTCAGATAGTCAAACCTCAAGGTAGTGGTAATGAAACTCTACCTATTGTAATGTACACCCATGGTGGTGGATGGGTGCTAGGTGGTTTTGATACTCATGAGAGATTGTTAAGGGAACTTGCTAATGGCGCACATGCAGCAATTGTATTTGTCAACTATACGCTCTCTCCTGAAGCAAAATATCCACAATCTGTAGAAGAAGCATATGCTGTTACGAAATGGATTTCAGAGAATGGTCGAAGCCTCAATTTAGATTCTTCACGTTTAGTAGTAGCAGGTGATAGCGTAGGGGGCAATATGGCTACTGTTGTTGCATTACTTGCAAAAGAGCGGGGCGGACCTACCATTATCTTCCAAATGCTATTTTATCCAGTTACAGATGCCAACTTTAACACTTCTTCATATAATACATATCAAGAAGGATATTTTCTTACGCGCGATAATATGAAATGGTTTTGGGATAATTATGCTTCAAACGATACTAATAGAAAAGAACCAACTGTTTCTCCACTACAAGCATCAGTTGAGCAGCTTAGTGGATTACCACCTACACTAATCATAGTAGGAGAAAATGATGTTCTACGTGATGAAGGTGAAGCATATGCTCATAAACTCATGCAGGCTGGCGTTCCTACTACTGCAACTCGTTACCTTGGTACGATTCATGACTTTATGATGCTAAATCCAATTACCGATACTCCTGCAGCAAGAGGTGCAATAGATCAGGCTTCTCATACACTTAAAGAAGTCTTATCAAAGTAGAAAAACCCCCATATCTATTTTTAGATATTAAAAATACATTTTCTAGGAACATATATTATATTTTAAAAGTTTTAATTGTTTATAAGAATCTGTTAAGTTAACAATAAATCTATAGCATTGAATATTCTATTTCTAATCTAATATGCAAATTAGATTTGAAAGAAACAGATATCTACTTTTAATGTAATGTATTCTTTGTAGGCCCTGTTAACTTTAGCTTACCTCACCTCCAATTTTGAATAGAAAGTTATTTCTTGTTTTTGCATTATATAAATAAATGAATAATTTGATCCAATTGTATACATAGTCTAGATCACAATCATTATTCTTCGTACAAGGATAGTAGTCGTCAAAGCATTCTGTCCTATCTTTGAAATACTGATTGACACGTTCCATCAGACTTTTCTCTATTGAAGAATGTAAATGATGTTTCAGCTTTAGTATATTACATGCTTCATCATACCAAGTTCCACCATCTGTGTAAACTGTATGTTTTGCATATTTCTCGACTAGTGAATCAATAAATTTTTCAGCAATAAGCATGTTTCTTTCCTCCGAGATATTGATTCCAAGTACTGAACTATATTCTGGTTCAATACAAAGCCATAACCAGAAATGTTGATTACCAATCTGAATAGCAATTTCATCTATTATAAAAACAGAGACTCTTTTTCTCTTGTAAATAGGATATTCTGCAAATCTCTGAATCCAGTTCCATA
>JALDXL010000082.1:0-8468 GCA_032155045.1 Nitrososphaerales archaeon | reverse complement strand
TTAAAATAACAATTTTAATAAATAATAAAAAAAATTTTAATAAATAATAAAAAAAATTTTATGGACGTACCGGTTTTTCATTTGCTATTTTTACGATAAATATTAATCCTAACGCTATTATGACAGTGAGTACAGATCCTGCAAACATCCCACTAGGTAATGGATAAGCCCACGGATATACAGTTACACCAACATATATACCACCCCAAGTTCCAATCAAACATAAGATGGCTCCAAGAACATAAACTCCATTCATGTGTTCAACTCTACGACCTATCATGCGTTCTATTTCATCGCGATTTCCTCCGGAAACTCTCCCTCCACCGCTACTGTATCCTTTTGGTAAAGTCATTTAATATTATATGTCTAAATATGCCTTTTTAAATTTTGCTATTCGTTTTCATAATGTTAGCCAATAATTAGAAAATTATGATCATTTTTTTGAAATTATTCATAATAACTCTTAAGATTAAAGATTTTAAAAATGCGGAAGACATTAAAAAAACAGCAAAACATATATCCATGTACTTCACCTTCCCTACTATAAGAATATGATAAAAAGTGCATTAGCGGTAACTATAGCCGTAGTTATTGTGATGTCCACTGCGGTAACTCTTATCCCAATTAAAGATGCTGAAGGCCATGGTGTTCAGGCACAGCTTCAAAGTAGATTCATAAGAATCCAAGATGAGGCATTTTCAGCACAAACACTACAAACAGGAGAAGAGTTAACAGTAACTGGTACCTTACAAAGTCTTGTCAATAGACCACTAAGAGCATGGCTTTCTCTCTTTAGTGAATCTACAAACGCTGGCAATAGATGGGAATTTACTTCTAGGGATCCACCAGGTAATGTATTTGAGCTTCAACCACAGGCTTCAATTCCATACACATTAACTGCAAAAGCTCTAGAGCCAGGAATATACCACGTACATACCCAGCTTAATGTTGCAACAGTAGGTCCAGGTTTAGGTCCTGGTCAAACAGTTCAAGTAACTGGTGAAGCAATATTAAAAGCAGTACCATGGATGAATGTGTGGTATCAAGTAATACTGATTGGCGCTGGACTTGGAGTAACTTTTGCTACAAGACCGTGGCAAGTTATTTAATATAACCTATATTTTTTTTATTTTTGATAATTAATTTCTTGAATCTTTAAGCTACTTTAAACTACTTATCTAACAATCTTCAAGTCATTCATGTACATTGAATAACTGTCATTTAAATATCTGCTTAAGTTTTGTTATTAGATTTTTTTAGATAATATAATAGTCATTTAAAAAAATAAAAATAAATAAAAAAAGATTAAACATGGTTTGTTTGTGAAACAAACCATCATTATAATGATGGTTTACCAGTGATGTTTTTCGTCTGGAATTAAACCAATCTGTTCTCTTTCAAAGTATTTCTCTAATTCTTGTGTCCAACGTTCCTTCGCAGAAGCTCCGCCGAGTCCTTTTCTTCTTAGCCAGAATGAAATTACTGCAAGAAGGAAGACCGCAAACAATATTGTACCGAATATATACACCATAACGTCGTAGAATAATGGATCATAGTTCGGACCTATCTGTTGAACTAGACTGTGAAATCCGTTACTAAGCATTGCACTGAGATTGGTGATAGCACCCACTACCATAACATATAGCAATCAACGGCTGTGATATATACATTTTGGTGCATTATCAAAAACATTACTTTGGTAAAATTATTAAATATTAAAAATAGGTATTTGAAACTTTGACAGTATTTTTAATTTTAATTATGTATAAAAATGATTTTAGTTACAAAATAAAAAAATTGTTATTATCTAGCTGGTTGTCTTTGTCTACTTCTACTTGCAATGAAGAATGCTGCTGCAACACCACCAAATATTGCCACGAGTATTATTATAAAGATGACGGTTTGATCAATATTTCCAGTTACCATTGAAGTTCCTGAACCATAGGCTCCTTGTTGTCCAGCAATTGCAAGTTTTTCTTGTGCTAACTTTAATTGCTCGTCTAATGATGAACCACCCACTTGTGCTCCACCACCATATTGTGCTACAGCTGATTGAAATTCTAGGAGAGTGGTGCCAATGATCATTACTATTCCAGTCACTATCAAGATATTTAACTTATTCATCCTAATCTTACCATTCAAATTCAATTATTTAACTTTTATCATACTAAATGTTAAAATTAAGTAACATTTAAGATATACAAAAAAATTAATATCAATATGGCTAGAACTCATGCTCATACTCATGGCAAATCTCATTCGATTAGACCAGCAACTAAAGATACTCCTAATTGGATTAATCAAAAACCAAAGGAAATAGCAGAACTTATTGTAAAATTATCTAATGACGGATTATCACCAAGTGAAATTGGATTAAAACTCAGAGACGAATATGCAATTCCTCTTGTCAAACCAATATTAGGCAAGTCAATAACAACAGTTCTGTCAGATAATAACATCAATTCTTCGATGCCGGAAGATCTGAATAAACTAGTACAGAAAGCATTAGGTCTCCAAAAACATTTAAAAATTCATAACAGTGATCACAGAAATGTTCGCTCGTTAGAATTGATTGAATCAAAAATACATCGAATTTCTAGATATTACAAAAACAATGGAAAAATTCCTTCAAATTGGAAATATTCTGCAGTAATAGCACAATTAGAATAAATAATAATGGTTAAAAAAGAGCTTGAACTTGCTCTTAAATTCAATGGTGAAAGGATATATTCAAATATCGATAAAGATATTTTTTTAATTTCTAGAAGAAATTGTGATGGGTTAGTTGCTGGAGCTATTATATCTACTGCATTGGTAAAATTAGATTCAAGATTTACTTTTCGAACAATTGATAATCTAGACCCTGATACGATTGCTAGAATAATTTCTGAAGATCACGATTTTAATATTTTTATAGATTTAGATATAGAAGATTATGGAAAAATTAAGAACTTAAATAATAAGTTCTTAATTATAGACCATAATAGGATCCTTCAAAATATAAAGGAATATGACAAATATTTACTAAATCCATACATTTATGGGATAGACGGAAAAACGGAAATATCATCAGGAGGGTTAGCCTATTTGTTAGCTGAGAAATTAAATAAAGGAAACAAAAAATTATCACTATTAGCTATAGTTTCTGCGTTAGCGGAAAAACAAGATATTGGAAAAAAAAAGTCACTAACTGGACTAAATTCTGAAATTGCAGCAATTGCATCATCAATAGGAATTGTAAATATCAAGACGGATTTAGTTTTTAACAGTATTGGACATAAACCTATACATGAGGCAATATCTTATAATATTTCACCTTATATAGAAGGTGTCACATGGAATAAAGAAAATTGTTATAAAATTTTAAAAAATTCAGGGATTAATACTCATAAGGATGGGAAATTTAGAACATTTGCAGATCTTTCTGAAGAAGAAAAAAATATTATTCTAGATGCCATCACTAAATTCATTTTTCTCTCTAGTAAAAATGATAGGAATAAAGAAATCATTGAAAATATTTCAAATGACCTTATAAGTCAATTATTTGAATTTGTAAAAGAAGATAGTAATAGTATATTACACGATGGAAGAGAATTTGCATTCGTAATTGATGCTTGCATAAGAAATATGAAATCTAAGTTAGCTGTTGGGATATGCATGGGAGAAAGAGATAACACATTAATAGAAGCTGAACAATTGACTATTAGTTATAAACATAATATTATTAGTTTACTCGAAAAAATATTTAATGAGAGATGGCGGTTGATTGATAATGGTTTTTTTGTTTTTATTAATGGTGAAGGTATATTAGCAGATGACAATGTAAAAGAAATGATCCAATTTTTAAGTGAATCAATCCCTCTAAGAAAGAAATGGTTTTTTTTAAGAACATTATCAAATGATAATAATTACAAGTTTTATAGTATAAAAGGTAACAACTGCGATTTAAAATTTGATATAAATTCCATATTAAAACAATATCCAGATATTATCTCACAGATTGATAGATATGTTTCTAATGTGTATACTCTAAAAGTATCTTATTCAAATATCGAAGAAGTCACATCAATTATAAGGAAAGAAATTTCAAAATATGGAAGAAAATAGCCTTAACTGTAAAATATCTGTAAATATTGAAATAGAGTTTTCAAAAGTAAAGGAAAGAGATTCTATTATGAATACGTTATTACCCGATAATATAGACTTTCCTGATGAATTTTCTATAGAAATGTTAGTTAATAATAAATCTTTGATAATTAATACGTCATCAAATAAAATTGATACTATGATAAATACCATAGATGAAATATTATGCCATATTGATCTTGCTAGAAAAGTGATAAACCATGATTGATCCAAAAAATCTAAGAGATAATTTAGACAAAGTCATAGATATGTTAGAAAAAAGGAATAATGAGTTTCCGTTAAATGATTTAATAAATCTAGATAAGAAGCGTCGAGAATTAATAGCAAATCTACAATTAGAGAGACACAAAAAAAATAAAATTGCTGATAACATAGCTATGAAAAAAAAAGAGAAGGAAGACTTTTCAATTTTTGTAAAAGAAATGAAAGAAATTGGGGAAAGAATTAAAATATTGGAAGAAAATATCTCTGAAAATAATTCAAAATTTAATAGTTTAATGATGTTGTTGCCAAATTTTTTACATGATTCAGTACCGGTTGGAAAAGATGAAACAGATAATATTATAATTAGAACTCATGGAACAATCAAACAATTTGATCATATAACAAGAAATCATATTGATATTGGCGAAAGCCTTGACTTGATAGATATTGAAAAAGCCGCAAAGATTTCCGGGTCACGATTTTATTTTTTAAAAAATGATTTAGTAAAATTAAACCATGCAATAATAAGTTTTTCTCTTGATTTTCTTAGTGAGAAAGGATATACATTGTTACAACCGCCTTATATGATTAGAAAAAATGCAATGGAAGGAGCCGTAATTTTAGAAGATTTTATAAATGTAATATACAAAGTTCACGAGGAAGATCTATTTATGATTGGTACTTCTGAACATGCAATGGCTGCAATGCACATGGATGAAATATTAGAAGGTTCAAAATTACCTTTACGATACGCAGGATTTAGTCCATGTTTTAGAAAAGAAGCAGGAGCTCATGGGAAAGATATGAAGGGAATTTTTCGGGTTCATCATTTTGATAAAGTTGAACAGTTTGTATATTCACGGCCAGAAGATTCATGGAGGGAACATGAAAGAATGCTAAACATTGCAGAAGAATTTTACAAAAAACTTGAAATACCATATAGAGTAGTTTTATTATGTTCTGCTGACTTGGGTAAAATTTCAGCTAAAACTTATGATATCGAGGCATGGATCCCAGCACAAAAACAATATAGGGAGATAGTTTCTTGTTCTAACTGTATCGATTATCAGGCTAGAAGATTAAGAATTAGATTCAGAGACAAAACCAATGAAGAAACAAAACTAGTATATACTTTAAATAGTACATTAGTAGCAATCCAAAGAACACTTGTTGCAATTTTAGAAAACTATCAAACACCTAATGGAGTACTCATTCCAGAAATTTTACAAAACTACATGGGAGGAATGAGAGAAATTAAACTAAAATGACGTATATTATAGGAAATATATTTATGTTGTTAAATTATATAATGAGTAATAGAAACATATTAATTTTATATAGAAAAAATGAATATACCGGATTAATCAATCTAAAATCGTTAAGCCATCTAATTGGTTTTTTATCTTCTTAGAAAAGTCACATAATTCTTCTTCTTTTGCAATATATCTTGTAGGCCATCTTCCATTAGAATTATCATTTTTAAATCTAGGAATAATATGAACATGTACATGAGGAATTATCTGATTAGCGGATTTTCCGTTATTTTGTCCTACATTAAATCCGTCTGCCGAAACTGCTGAAACTACTGCTTTAGCAATAATACTAACAAGGGAATATAATTTACCTACTTCATCAGAAGACATGAAAAGTAAATTATCATAATGTTTCTTTGGAATCACTAGTGTATGTCCATGGCTTATTGGATATTTATCCATCAATACTAAAAAATGATCATTATCATAAACAGTTATTCCTTCACTACTACCATTAATTATTGAACAGAAAATGCAATAATGTCTATTATTCATACTAACTTTTTCTATCATTACTAATATTATTATTTATTTCTTGATATTTCAAATGTGCATTTTTAAATATTATAAATTACTATAGCCAATTTTAAATATAACTATTTCCTCCTATTTCTTACATAATGACGGAAACTATTGAAATAGAAAATTTTAATGTATTTTTTTCATTTGACTGTCCTAAATGTGAATACCATAACGATGAAATCTCTCTTGCTGATCTGACTAATGGCAGTGCAGAATGTGGAATGTGTGAGACTATATTTAAGATTGAAGGAATAGATACATTAAAAATTACAGCTATCATAGAATAATTAATTTTATATTTTCTAGATTTTTCGTAATTATTAATAACTCTGAAGGAAAGACTATTAAAATATCTATTATATTCTTAATTTAATGGAATTACCCAGTAGAAAAACTCTTGATGGACCATCAAGGGCCCCACATAGAGCTATGTATAAAGCAATGGGGTTAAAAGACAACGATCTAGCTAAACCACTTATTGGTGTATCTTCTACTTGTAATGAAGCTACTCCCTGTAATATTCATTTAGGTGATCTTGCTCAATTTGCAAAGAAAGGAGTATCAGAGACAAATTGTACTCCAAGAGAGTTTACCGCTATTGCAGTATCAGATGGTATAGCTATGGGACACGAAGGTATGAAAGCATCATTAGTCAGTAGGGAAATAATAGCAGATTCCATAGAAATTATGATGCGAGCACATCAGTATGATGGTTTAGTGGGAATTTCAGGCTGTGACAAAAGTCTTCCAGGTACATTAATGGGTATGGCCAGATTAAATTTACCTTCGATTTTTGTTTATGGGGGAACAATAATGCCTGGAAATTGGAACAATAAGAATGTAACCATACAAGATGTGTATGAGGCAGTTGGTTCATTTGAAGCAAATAAGATCAGTTTAGAAGAACTAATTCAACTAGAAAATGTCGCTTGTCCATCTGCTGGGTCGTGCGGAGGAATGTATACCGCAAATACAATGGCATCCATCAGTGAAGCATTAGGCATGTCTTTACCTGGTAGTGCTTCTCCTCCAGCAGAAAGCGAAAAAAGAAAAGAGATATGTTATGAAACAGGAAAGACTATATCAAGCCTTGTAGAAAATGGAATTCGTCCAAAAGACATTATGACTTTTGAAGCATTTGAAAATGCTATTACTATTGCAAATGCATTAGGAGGATCTACAAACGCAGTATTGCATCTTTTAGCAATAGCTAGAGAAATAGGTATCAAATTAAGTTTAAAGGATTTTGAAAGAATACGAAAACGTACTCCTCATATTGTGAATATGAGGCCAGGAGGATTATATGTAATGCTAGATTTGGACAAAATTGGCGGTATTCCAATTGTATTAAAAAGTCTGTTAAAAAATGGACTTATAAACGGAAAGACACTGACAGTTACTAGTAAAACAATGGAACAAAATTTGGAATCATTTAAATTAAATTCAAATATCGATGAAAATATTCTAAGTCCTTATGAAAATCCTATCGAAAAAGAAGGAACACTCAAAATTTTGAGGGGAACGTTAGCACCAGATGGTGCAGTGGTAAAGATTGCTGGAGTGAAAGCTACAAAGTTTGTAGGAAAGGCAAAAGTATTTGAGAATGAAGAAAATGCATTTAGGGCAATATCTAAAAATAGAATTGTCGAAGGTGATGTAGTGGTAATAAGATATGAAGGACCTAAGGGTGGTCCAGGTATGAGAGAAATGTTATCTGTGACTGCAGCATTGGTAGGACAAGGTCTAGGGGAAAAAGTATCGATGGTAACTGATGGAAGATTTTCAGGTGCAACTAGAGGTCTTATGATAGGACATATGTCTCCAGAGGCAATGGTAGGAGGCCCGATTAGTTTAGTACAAAACGGAGACACTATTAGCATAGATATTAAAAAAGGGGTAATTGATCTGTTGATATCCAAAGCTGAATTTAAAAGAAGAGAAAAAAAATGGAAGTCAATAAGACCACATTATAAGACAGGAGTATTAGCAAAATATGCATCTCTAGTCAATTCAGCTTCGGAAGGAGCCATTACAAAACCACTAGTAAATTAGGGAAAAACGTTACCAATTATTATATTTTTATAAACTAAATGAATATTTTTGAATAATTTCGAAATAATAATATTAGACTACATTCATAGTAATAAAAAACTTTATGTTTGAAATTTCGAAATCCTCAAATTTTATTATTTTTTCAAATAATCTGATTTAAAAATATTAGTATCAGTAAGGCTCTGTAGAATCCATTTAATAATAATTAAATTTAGCATCCTATGAAGATTG
>JALDXL010000081.1:0-8550 GCA_032155045.1 Nitrososphaerales archaeon | reverse complement strand
CTCCTTACTCTTGCCAAGTAAAAGAGTGTAGCAGATGTCATGGGATAATACAGATCTATAATTTGAGTGAATTATATAAATAGATGATGTTTATTAATTAATGCATGGGAACTATTTACGATTTTTCTATGCTTCTATCACTTCCAACTATATTGATTTTATCCATTTTTTCTTTAATTGATATCTATTCCCAAAATTCTGAAATCAGTGTGATAATCAAGTTGATTAATGATGACAAATTCATTGGAGAAACATGGGATATTAATGCACAATTAAAAGATAAATCATCAAATTCCGAAATCTCCAAAGATCAAACTACCTTTAAAGTTAATCAAAACCAAACCATTCAAATGATACTTCCTTTATCGAATTCTACACAAGATCTAAATAGATACACAGTATTTGTAGATGCTTCATCTACAATCGATGATATAGATGTGTTTGGTACAATAGATTCGTTAAATAATGATAATAATGAAATTACATTAAATCTTACTGAAGCACGTTAACAACAACTATTATTTTTATTAATTTACCAAGTTCTTCTGTTATCTTCTCTAATATCATAATAAAGATATTGTTGAACATAACCTGAATATTTTCCAAAATAATCGTTTGTCTTGTTATGAATTAATTTATATCTATTTTCCGGTAATTTAGTACTTTTTATTAGATTGTTATCTTTAAACATCCATTCATAATACTGAAATAGTGCTCGATAGATCCAAATGTCTATTGGGAAAGCCTCTGTTTTTTCTAAAGAGAATAGAAGAACGCAGTCAGCAATTTTATTTCCTATTCCAAAAAGTTTAGTTAATTCTAATTTTGCTTCAGAATATTTCATTTCTTTTAGAGAGTTTAGATCCAGATTATTTTTTATATGGCTTGAAATTGATTTCACAAATTTTGCTCTATACCCCAATCCACATCCAACTAATTCTCCAATAGAAGCATCGCTTAATTCATTTACATTCGGAAATAAATTAAAGCTTAGATTATTGTAATTTACTTTCTTTCCAAATTTTCTGGTAATATTTTTAAGCATATATCTTATTCTTTTAATGTTAGTGTTACTCGCACAGACGAATGAAATGATACATTGAAAAGGGTCTTGTCTTGTGAGTCTTAGACCATTGTATTTCTTATAAATATTCGAAATAATCGGATCCTTGGATAGCACTTTAGTAATTATAGATTGGTCGTCGTACAATCTAAAAAAATGGTAATTCCAATTTCTGTACTCTGGAAAAGAATTATATTCTATTTCTGTATTTTCTAAATCATAAAGATATTTTCTCTTTTCGTGTAGTCCGGATCCTTCTTTTTCATTTATGGTTATTTTTAATATTTGCTTTCCATCTATTCCATACCACGAATTACCATGATTCTCCCAAAGAAAAACCTGTCCGCTATTAATAGTTCGTATAGGATCTAAAGGTACATGATTTATTTTATTATTGTTCATAGTATTTTTTATTATGTTACTATTTGAAATTAACCTAAATTATTTATTTTATTCAAGTCTTTCTGCAAGTTTTCGATTATTTTAGGAATTTCTCTCTTAGCACATTCAGTGCAAAAATATTGTAGTGATAACGGATATGAAAAATACTTGATGTTTAATGGAATGTCTTTTTTACATGAAATACATTTTTTCAGCTTAAATGGATCTGTATTTGTTATTATCAAATGTTTAAATTATCAAATTCAATTTATTTTAAATTTACTCTTATCCATTAAATAGTAAAGACGTCACCAGAATCTGGTGCTATCGCATCAAATCCATATTTCTCTTTTATTTCCTCTGCAAATCTTATACATGAATTTCCATCTCCATGTACTGTAAGGACTTTAGGATTTCCCTTTAGATTATCCAGTATTTCAAATAATTCATCTCTACTGTTGTGGCCAGAAAATTCAAATTGTTTTACTTCTGCTAAACATTTTTTTATTCTTCCATTTAATTTAAAAGTACCTTTATCAAGTAACATTCTTCCTGGTGTATTTTCTCCTTGATAAGAAACAAGAGCAATACCGTTCTTCTCGGACATCATGATATGTTGCATATAAAAAATTGCGGAACCTCCAACTAGCATACCTGCGGGAGAAATAATTACACAAGGTTCCTTTATCATTTGTTTTCTTCTTTTCCAATCTTTGATCCATTCTACTTCCTCAATATATTTTCTGAAGATTTCTGGATCCTTTATAAATTCAGGGTATTTCAACATAATTTCATTTACTTTTAGTGCCATACCATCCATAACTATCTTATGAGGAAATTTATGAGCTTTCAAAACACATGCTATCTCTTGAGCTCTTTCTACTGAGAATGCAGGAATAAATAATGTACCTCCATTATCTATAATTTTATGTGCGAATTCCAATAATTCTATTTCTGCTTGTGGTCTAGGCATCTGATTAGTTTGTGAATATGTACTTTCAATTATCATCAAATTTATTTCATCAATATTCAAGTCAGCAGGTCTTAAAATCTGTGATCCCCTGGTATTAATATCTCCAGTATAGAATATCCGTTTTTTGTTATTTTCAACCACAATTGTCGATCCTCCTAAAACATGCCCTGATTCATAGAGGGTGATATAGATTTCATTTATATTATGAGATTGTCGATATTCCAGAGTTGTATGACATTTTATCATGTTGTATAGATCAATATTTTCAAAGGGAAGATAAAATCCAGAAATTTTAATCATATCTTCAATTAGTAATTGCGATAATTCTATGGTTGGATTAGTAGCAAGTACTGGTAATTTAGATGATGAAGCAAATAACGAGGGAATGAATCCAGAATGATCTAAATGTGCGTGAGATAGTACAATAGCACTTAAATCCTTGGGTTTGATATGGATAGGGAATTGGGGTTCTTTTTTTAGAAGAACTCCGTAATCCATTAAAATATTGGAATTTCCATTGCTTACTAAGAATGCGGAACGACCAACTTCCTTAGCAGCTCCTAAAATTTGAATTTTCATTATTGATATTTGATATTATTCTGTATGGTTACTTTAAGTCTTGTTATATTTTTATATTAATCGAGTATTTCCATTTTCCATAATTCAATATTAGAATTTTTATCATGATTCTGAAGACTCTGACAAAATGAGAAACCGCATTCATCAAGGACCATTTCAAAATCATATTGTGTACTATTGTGTATATTTGCTTCAAGTTCTGTTTGTTTTTTTAATCTATCAATTATAAGTTCACTTTTTATCTTATCTTTAGAATATATATACCAAAAATTATGCGCTCCTCTTAAACTTGTAAGAAAATCCAATGTTTTAGAATCAAGATTTGAATAGAAATGATTTGTAATTTCTATATTTACATCTTCCCATGAAGGAGTAATCCATTTTGCTATCCTATTGAATCCATATCCTTCGTATTCTGCGGCTAGACTCAAACCAGAGTCAAGAGTTGTTATGATTATATCAGTTTTTTCAGCTATATTTTTTCTAAAATCTTGTCCAGGATCCATCCATCCCACAAATATAAGATCATAAAAATCGTCAATTCCATATCGAACATCATCTATCTTAATATAATCTGGCTTCGTTCTACCTATACATGCTAATAAATAAAATAATTCTATGTTGTTTTCTATTCCTTTTGCATTTGGAATATATTCCCGTATTTTTTCAAGGAAATCTCCATTTCCACATCCTATATCCAAATATTTAATTTGTTTATTTGTTTTAGTGCTAACAACTTCTGCTATAATTTTAATTCTTAAAATATCAATTTTACGGTAAGAAAAATAGCTTCCACACAGGTATGGAAAAAGATACCTTTCATGTTGCTTTGACGAGGCAAAAGATCTAAATCTGTTTAACTGATCTACCGCATTTATTAGATTGGTAAAGCTGTACGACAATACAGATCTCTAATTATATTATTTTGCCATAATTTAAAAACTGATTTTATAAAACTGAATTGAAATAAAAAAGTAAGAAATTAGGGACAACCTTCCATTTTTTGAATAAAGTATCCTCTATTTTCAATATCATTTGCAACAATTGGAGGGGCTTCTTGAATATGACAGAATTGACATTCTTCTTGTGTCATTGTTTGGCCACCTTGACCAACTTGTTCAAGGAATTCTTTTCCGTAATCTATTGCTTTTTCGTGAGGTGTGTTAGCTTCTACGATAACATCAAAATGCATTATTTTTCCATCTTTTTTTGTTACATATGTGTCATAAACCGCACATTCCATAATAATGTTAACCATTTAGTAATATTTATTCTATTCACTAGATTTCTTTTTGGAAAATGTTTTTCGAGGATAAAACTTTTGGAATTAAAAACAAATAAATAAGTAATAATAAACTATTTTTTATTCTTCATAGGCCGAGGTTTAGTTTGTTGTTATGAAATCAAAAAAGGAAATTCGCGATAAAGAGAATGTGGAACGACTTGAGAGTACAATTGCAACTTTGGAGCTATTTAAAGAGAACAAAGATCTACCGAGAGTAATTCGTAATCAAATAAAAGATATCTATGATATTTTAAAAGAGGAGAAAAATGGTAGTATATCTGTTAGAGCAGCTAATGCAGTTAGTATGTTAGATAGCCTAACACAAAATAGACATATGGAATCACATATTAGAACAACCCTCTGGCAAGTAGTATCCAAGTTAGAAAGTATAAGAGAATCTTAAAATATCAATAATTAAACTATATATTAAATACGATAATCAGAATAAATTGAAAAAATTTTTAAACTTTGATAATATCAAAAGGGAATTTAGAAAGAGTAATTTAAGGTTGATTTTTGTTGCTGGAATGAGTTTAGTAGTTATTGGAATAATATTTCTTATATTTATATATCTATTACTATTGAAATAGATCAAAATTTTGATATGATTTCTTCGAGATTTCATATTAAAAAATAACAAATATAACTTTAAGATATATTGAATTCTTTATATTGGTTAATAAAAAATCAAATTATAATATAATTCCAGGTGAGCATGTTGCGTTTATAGAAGAATTTGAAAGTGGTAAAAACACCTTTGTTTTAGATGGTTCTATAAGATCAATTAGTTTAGGAACCAAAGCTTACGATTTCAAAAAAAGACAAGTTACTATAAAAAGAAAAACCCAGGCAAAATTTCCTCAAGTAGGTGATGTTATAGTAGGTTATATAGAGATGCTATTTGGCAGTATGATCTCTATACGCATTTTATACCTCAACAATAAAAAATTTGACTCAGGTCTATCTGCTATAGCATCAACTAGGATAGCTTCGGAATCAGGAGGATGGAATCACAGACGTGATAGGGGTGAAAGAAGATTAAGATTAGCCTATAGAGTTGGAGATATAGTAAGAGGGCGAATTTTTAGCCTATTGAATTCTTCTGCTCATGCAACAATAAGCGATAAAGATCTTGGTACAATCTATTGTATATGTTATATATGCGGAGGTGATACAGTTAAACTAAACAATACTGTTAAATGTATTGAATGTGGAATGATGGAAGAAAAAAAACTAGCATCAGATTTTGGTAAAGAAATATTATTAACATTAGAAAAACAAAAATAATGACATGTCTGATTGCTTGAAAAATGTAAATAACTGGTACAATTTTTTTCTGAACTGTAAATTTATTTTATTAGTTTATCAACTTTTTTTGTTAAAACAGATTATACGATATAATTGTAATTTCCTGAAAGTGAAACAAAGTTATTTGATTAGCTTTCGGTGAGAAGATATGATAACTAATTATAAAAATTATGAAAATAAAATGTTTAAATTAATCTTAATTTTATTTTTGACTTCAGGAATTCTCTTTTTATCTAATATCTATCAAATAGACAATATAAATGCCCAAATTGGCAAATTCGGAACATTTACTGGTAATAACTTTAAATACATAAAAGATTCAGAAACATTTCAATTAGACAAATTTTCAATTGCTGGTTGGTTCAAAACAAGTAATACTGATCCGAGTGTTTCTTTTCTAATTAATAAAGGTGGTTTTGGATCCGAAGCTCAAGGTGAAAATATGAATTTTGGAATATGGTTAACTTACCAAGGCCATCTTCAGGCTGGATTTGAAGCAACGGATTCATCTAATTATTTTGTTACTTCTAAAAAACCAGTTAATGATAACAAATGGCATTACGCCATAGTAACTTATGATGGTTCAACACTAAAGTTATTTATTAATGGTGTTTTAGATGCTAGTTTAAACACTAATAATTCCAAACCTGATAACACGGGAGATAATAGAATTGCTATTGCTGCAAATTCTCTTTTTAAAGATAAATTATATTTGGGTGATGTAGACGAAGTTAGAATTTGGAATAGAGCATTAACTACTGCTGAGGTACATGATGCATATACAGAAAATAAATTTAACTTAGATGGTCAATTAGTATTTGTATCATTTGGGGATAATACATCTTGTAAACCAGAAAAAATTGTTGATGTTCGTTCTATTGGAAATAATGGTAATCATACCGTGTATAATGTAATTGATGGGAAGCCATCTACGCATTGGTCAAAATATGGTCTCGATTCTTGGATCGAATTAGATTTGGGCAGTGAAAAGGAAATATGTAATGTTGATTTATCATGGTATAAAGGAAATCTACGGGATTATAAATTTACGATATCTACTTCTTCTGATGGGGAAATTTTCAGCAATCTTTATTCAGGAACTAGTAATGCTCTAACTGATGGACCAGAAAAATTCGATATCCCTGATATTAAAACTCGTTTTCTTAAAATAACTGTTAACGATAACTCTATGAATAATTGGTCGAGCATATCAGATGTTAGTATTAATAATCCAACCATGCCAGGTTCTCCTTCTCCATGTCCCTTACTGAAAATTCCACCAAGTCACGTTACATCACTAGGTAATTCTTTAATCAATCCAGTCGAAAATTCAGTAGATAATGATACTTCAACAAAATGGTCTAATTTAGGACTAGGATCATGGATACAATTTGATTTAGGACAAGAAAAACAAATATGCGATATTGGTATTTCTTGGTATAAAGGTGATATGCGTGATATTGATTTTATCGTTTCTGTATCATCAGATGGAGATGAATTTAGACAGATATTTTCAAGCAGCAATAGTTTAACTACTGATGAGATTGAGGTTTACGATATACCAGACACAGTTGCTAAATATCTTAGAATCACCGTAACTGGAAATAATATGAATAATTGGGCTAGTATCAATGAAATTAATGTGTTTGCAAAACCTATACAAAAAGAATCACTAACCTCAACATCACTGAATATTATAACCCAAGTAATTAATGACAATGGTGGGAACAAACAAAGTAAAGATTTTGATATAATAGTTAACGGTACACAGCCTACTCCAAAATCATTTCCTGGTAACCCTGATGGGGAATACGTATCTTTACAACCAGGAAACTTTGATATTCAAATAGCAAATTCTTCCGAATATGAAACCACATTGTCAGCCGGATGTACTGGTAAAATAGGTTTAGGAGAAAACAGAGAATGTGTAATAACGTTAGACGATCGGAATCCTGCCAAATTATTCGATGGATTTCCAAGTATAGTTGAGACGACACCCACCGATAATAACCTTTCAACAACACCAACCACCAATAACCTTTCAACCAATAACCTTTCAACCAATAACCTTTCAACCAATAACCTTTCAACCAATAACCTTTCAACCACAAAAACCAATGGAAATCTCAATAATAATGAAATTAATAACGAACCAGAACTCAATTCTTTATTAGCAAAACCTGTTCTGAATGTTTTGTTAGAAGTGTTAAATATTCATGGTGGAAATAAAAAACCTGTAGATTTTATGATATCAGTAAATGGAGAAGGAGTTAACCCCAGTACATTTGCAGGTAGCAGTGACTTTAAAAAAGTAGTGATAGATGCAGGGAATTATGACGTTACGATCAATAATAAGTATGGTTATGAAATAAATAGAATTTCAGGGTGTACAGGGGTAATAGAAAAGACTGACAAAACTTGTATAATAGAATTAATTGATACTCCAGAAATTTTAAACGATACTAAAGTAAATTCTACATTCAATAAAATAGAATAACACGCATTAAACTCAATTTTTTTTGTTACGAGTATAAATAACTAAATATAATATATTTTTAACATTGTGATTTATTTAAATGAGAAAAAATTTAAAATTATTATAGTAGTATTAAATATAAACTTCATACAGAGAGTATTAATACTAAAAAAATATATGATCGTTCGAGGTAAAAATGTTAAAATGCAATTGAGATTTTTGTTATTATATAGCCTAATTTTTTTAGTATTTGTAACTACCGGTAATCAATTCTTCAAATTTGTCTATGCACAATCTAATGATGTTTCAGATACAACGAATATTGATAGACAAGTGAATGACCTTTTAAATAAAATAGGAAGAGGAAATATAATAGATAGCACAATTGATTCATTAACTCAGGGTATGGGTTCAACCCAGCCACCAAGCTCTACTCAAAATTCATCTCCATCACCTACTCAAAATTCATCTCCATCACCTACTCA
>JALDXL010000080.1:0-8592 GCA_032155045.1 Nitrososphaerales archaeon | reverse complement strand
CCAATTCAATAGCGAAATTATTCGGCCGTTCTTGACTACAAAACTAACAGGCTCCTTATCTTTTTTTTTGTTTCTTACCGTAATTATTCATAGATTGTCTTTATTGTCTTTATATATTGTATGTCTCGGCAAAATATTGAGTTCTATTTTGTATGCTAATTTAGATTGTTATATATTTAATTAAATGTTGGTTTGAGTTCGTTTTAACTCTATAACACCAGGTATATCTAAAATATCAATTTCACTTGCCATTTCTTTGGCATTCTCATTTTCATCGTTCTTTTTATCCATACACATATCATAAAACTTACACCAAGGGCACTTTCGATTTCTATTTTTTTCTGAAAGCCTTGGTAATATGGAAATATCTTCATTTGTTAATGCCGTGAGGAAAAGATTCTTTCTTCTTATCATTTCATTTTTTAAAATCTCTCTTGTGACATCATTAGTTGATAGATAGATTTCCCAACTTTCTATTTCAGCCATTTTTGAATCAAACGGTCGAAAAAAATAGTCACCCTGAGAGTCGCTTTTAATCCACTTTAGTTCTTTTATATTGTATTTTATAGAAATAATTCCTCTTTCGATTCCAGTTATTACTAGATAATACAATAATTGTCTTAAATATGATTTAAATTTATCATCAGTAACATTTAATCTATTATTGCTCATAGTGTCCTTTAATTCCACAATAATATCGGAATTCATTATATCCGGTCGACCAATCAATCCGTCAATTTCAATTTCTGATTGAGATACACCAAGATCAGCTAGATTTGTAATAATGAATTCACTTGCCTCTCCTCTTACAAAATGTTGTACAGTTTCATTTGTTATAATATCTAATTCAGGATATTTGCGGGAGTAGTATTGTTTTCGTATACAAGTAGATGGAATAATATCTGATACATGGACCTTGTTATCTAACCTTTTTCTTTTTTCATATCTTTCCTTAAGCTTATTTTGTAATAATGAAGTAAACTCTTCATTTTTGCTTACTATTACTGGCATATCTACTTTTTACTTTATTAAAAAACTTAAAAGTAATATTTAGTTTACCTATGATCATTTTTTTAATATTGAAATTAAATAAATACTTGGAACTTGCTTTTTCTATTAAAGAACATTT
This sequence comes from Nitrososphaerales archaeon, assembly GCA_032155045.1. GTDB lineage: Archaea > Thermoproteota > Nitrososphaeria > Nitrososphaerales > Nitrososphaeraceae > TH1177. Next base: position 7,463 of record JALDXL010000080.1, on the reverse strand, counting down.
ATTCTATTCTTTTAAATATTTATTAAAAATTGGAAAACGAAAATTGATTTAAAATTTAATTATTCTTACAATTAAAATAATGGTCATCTGAATGATTAAAATAATTATAATCTTCATATAGAAAATTTTCAACTGATATATAGTTAGCAGATGAGACCGCCTAAATCATAACTGACATTTTAAAATCAAATAAAACCAAGACATCTACAACCTTTCTGTTCTATAAATACTTACACAAACCACAATTTTTTATTATTTTTAATCATATTCAAAAGTAGGTTGAGGTACAATTAAAATTGCAAATAATAATTAAATTAATCCTTCTTAAATTTTAATTCAATATCTTGATGCGGGAATTGATTAACAATCTCTTCTGCTAATTTGTAACTTTCTTCATTAATCTCTGCAGGACTTGAAAACTCAAAGATTGTTTTTGTGTTTGGTAGATATACTTTTTTCAAGTTCAAATCGCCTTCGCCTTCTTCGCCCTTTTTAAAGATATAACGTTCTCCTCTTTTGGTTATAGGATTCCAACTTCTTAATAATATACCCTGTTTTTCTACATTCTCGTTTGTTAATTTATCGTAAATGAATGTATGCATAAAAAGATGAAAGAATGTTTCATTTGTATTAAAGAAATATTTAAGAGTATAGTAATTTTTAGGATGGTGCTGGAAGGATTCTGATTTCAATCTCTTTGAATCAAAATACCATTCAAAATATGAATCTGGTTTTTCGATTTGCATAATTATATTTAATACATAATACGAATATCAATTTTGTTATAAAAAGATCAATAATAATATAATATAAGAAAAATTGATTAAATAATAATATAGAATAATTATAATTGGTATTCCTCTTTTATCTGATTCATATTTAAATGATTATCCTTATAAATTTATACTGTTAGATAATTTTGTAAAGTTGATGTTAGGCCGTGAGTCACTAGAGATATACAACTAATAGTAGTTGTGACTATAAAATTCTTTAAATATTATATTATAATATTAAAAAAATAAATAAATTGTCTTTATTATAATTTTAGCATATTTTATAATTAATATCATAATAATAGATATAAAGTATCATTATATATTGAAAGAATAGTGAAGATTATAAAGCGAAAGGATGTAAAACCTGGGACAATCGTTAAAATCGTAGAGAAGGATAATCAGAAAACTGGAAAATTGACCAAGGGTATAGTAAAGAAAATATTAACACCTTCATCGACACATCCATATGGAATTAAGGTCATTCTAGATAACGATGTAGTGGGAAGAGTTAAAGAAATTATAAGATGAAAATATATTCGATAAGAAAAACTTTTTTTTATACAATATTCACGTTTAAGATTTCGATTATAACAATATTGGATTCATTAATTTATCCTTTGTAAATGCTTTATTGATTAAAATCTGTGATTTATTATGTTCTTTTATTAGTTTAATTAGTTACCATCAAATTTTGGTAAAAAATAATGAAAACAATCATCAATAACAAGTTTTAAAATGAAAAAAATAGTCATTTTCATAACCTGTGATTATCATTTTTTATCTGTGTTTTATAGTTAATTAACTTTATTAGATAGATTATATATTGATATTGTGTATTTATTAAATGACTGATAAATTAGAAGATAAAAATGATTTTTCTACTAAAGGTGTTTCAGATATTTTAAATCCTGAAATTGTTGAAAAATTAGAAAAAATGGAAAATATAGGTCCTGTATTCCAAAGCAATAATATTAACAGTATAATTAATATTCTTTTCAAAAATCATGAGATAGATCTTGTTACATATCTGGATTTCAAGTTAAAATTAAGTATTTTAGAAGAACTAGTCACTATAGAAAATAAACTAGAAGACATAGACTAAATTAAACGTGATCTGTTATTCTATCTTTTTCGTGAATATAATAGATAAAACGAAGGTTTCATTACTAAATGTAAGTGTTTCTTTGAGAAGAAAAAATGATAGTATTAATAATTGATAGTTCATATTCTTCTATTTTTTATTTGGTTCTTATTCTGCATTCTTCATCTAATTTTTTTGCTTGGGAATTGTTATTTGAATTACATGCTCTTGATTCAGTGTTTTTTTTATGTTATTGTCTGAATTAACGTTTTTTAATATATATCACACACTATTCATATAGTGCCATTGTCTTTGATTTCAATAGAACGGAATTATCTTGTCCTACATCGAATAATGACGATATGTTTGATATATTTTGCATTCTTCCACTATATTATTGTAAATTGGACTTGATATTATTCGATATGATATTATTATTACAAAGTATAAAAGAAAATAATAAATTATTTACGTGTAATAAAATAAAATGAATTCCAAAATATAATAAAAGATTTTATACATTTATTATTATAAATAATTTCTTTGATGACTTGTTTCACTAATTAGAAAAAAAAGAATTATTAAAATCTATATCGAATAATTACAAAATAAAATTGTTATTTAAATTTATAGCTAGCCTAATCTCCACCATGAATAGGATTATCTACAATTAGATTTAATCCATTCTTAATTTCATTAATATCCGTAGTAACATTTGATAGGATATTTAATACATCGCCTTTTTCTCCAGTATTGATGATTTGAACAGCGTTATCCAGATTCTGTTCAATATTATCTAATAAATTAGACATCTGGGTATAAACATCCGCCTCTTCTGAACCATTTGTTATAACTTGGGCAAATACTTCCGCTTTGGGAATAAAATTACCGCAGGTTAAAAGTAATGTGCCAATCATAATTCCTATAATTTTTATATATATCATTAGAAAAAAATAATTGCTTAATAATATATAAAAATTCCTGTATTGAGCTTATTTTTTTAACTTTTTATCAAATGAGGCGAATCTAAATAGTGATAACCTATGTATTAAAACTCAAGGCTTACTATTGCAAAGATGGGAAAAAATAAAATTAAAATTTAAGAACATTTGATATAATTATGTTTTTTACTCAAATATTATTTAAATATATTCCTATTATGAGGTTATATATTAGAATTTACTAATACTTAAATTTTACATAATTATTGTTAATTTTCATTTTTTACTTGATCTATAATATTTCCTATCAGGGCTAAATTTTTTGCAATTACAATTTTCAATTAAACATTTCATTTTGTCAATCTTAGAAGTGTTTTCATGATCAATTTTTTGGTGATTACACTTTAAACATCTAACAAATAAATCAAGGTCATTTTCCAATTGTAAATACCATCATTTAATAATTAAATAATAGCTAATATATTTCTAATAAACTGAATTCATGATTTTATTTTATATTATTATATTTACTATGATAATATTTTTATATCTAACATATAAGAAAAATAGAATAATTCAATATACACAAAAATTCTTAATGGCTAGAATTAAAACAAAATTGTTATTATATATTTATGATAAAACAATTGAAACTTCAATCGAAAATCTGGCTCTGTTAAGTTAACGATAAATCGATAGTTGTAGGTCTTCTAATTCTAATCTATTATGAGTATAAGATTTGAAAGAAACAGAACATCAACTTTTATTGTAATGTATTCATTGAATTTATACTTTTTTGGTGAGTCTACGTAATACTTTCAGGATGTTAATTAATCAATTTCAAAGACAGAATAGGAAGTTATATTTCAGTTTCGAATTGAATTCATAGATTTGGTTCTTCACAGATCTACAAAGGAAAAGAGAATCTGAATTCATAATTAATGAAACTAGTATACAGGTTGACAGTCAGGATTACTTGTTATGGATTGCAATCGAACAAGTTCATATTCCTTTGCTTGGAATTTATATCTCAGAAGGAACATGTTTGTAGCAGAGAATTTCATCAGATTTCTAGGTGAGAAATATGTTAAGTATACAGTTTACATAGATGGTGGTACTTGGGAAGATGAAGCATGTAACTTTTTACAGATAAAACATGGCTTGTATTCTTCTGAGAAAAGTCTAATGTAACGAGCCAATCCATTTTTGAAAGACAGACTAGAGATTCTTGATGATTACTATCCATGTTTGGTTAAAAATAATAACAATTGTGATCTATATCATGTATACTAGATCAAGCTATATGTATAAGCATACAATCCTATTATCGCTGTTACAACAAATAATATTCTATTTCTTGTAGGAGGTTGAATAGCCTTAAATTAAAATAACCTAGTAAAATAATAAAATTCTATCAAAAAGTTTTATTTAAATTAATTTCTTTGTTTTTAATAAACAATTCAGTCTTTTCTATTCCTGAGAATGTCAAAATTTTTTTATCATCATAATCTTTATTTTCTTTTAGTCCGTTGGTATATAATAATTCCTCTAAAACTTTTCCAGTCAACAGTTTATTATAAGGCCAATATCTGAATTGATCTTTTTTGAAAATTAATTCTTTTACAAATTGACTAAGAACTAAATCACTTTCTAAATGTTTTGACTCTATCTCTAATTCTTTAATGGTTATATAATTATTATTAAAAATGTATGTAGTAGTATCAAAGACAAATTCAAAATTTATATGGTCAGAGCTTTTGTTAAAAGCGTTAATAATTTTTCTCTCAGTTTTTTTATTTTGAATTATTTTAAAACCTAACTTGCTCAAATTTAATATCGGGTTATTATCAAAATGCTCGGAAGAGAAATCAGGCAAATTCAAATTTAGATACGAATTTAATTTCATAATAATTTGGTTTAACATTTCTTTTGAATAATTATCTTCAATTTCTATCCTTTTGGAATAGTGTTCAGTACTATTTTGTAATATTTTTAAAGTAATTTTAAAAAACTCTTCATTTATATTTCTAATACGTAATGCAATTCCATTCTGTATCAAAAGATCATTTTTTGTATCAAAGTACGTATCGTGTATTATTTGAATGCCATTTTTTTTATAATTGTATCCTTGATTAGTAATCAATTCTCTGATTATGCTAAATACTTCTTCCTCATTTTTTGAAAGAATTATAAGTGCAGCTTCAACTTCTGACAATTAAATATTTATTATTTTTCAGTTATATCTAATTATCATCAAATATTAGATTTTTTTAAAGTATTTTTAAAAATTAAAAAAATCCGTACTACACTATTCATTTATTCAAAATAGATTGGTAGTCTTATAAAATTACATAATTCAATTTATTCCCTCAACTAAAAAATCAATTTTACTAAATATAACAGCAATGAAGAAAAAAAGATTTTAGCAAATCTAGTTAATCACATATCTGAGTTGGATATTCTAAATTCATAATAAGATTGGGATAATCCAATATTTGTTAACTAATATCGAAGAAAATTTAATATTCGATGGTATTACAATCCAAATTGTATGAAAACAATAACTAAAGAATCAATTCATAATTCTTTGACTGTATGGCACTAAGTAATTTAGCAGTAATTGATTCAAACGATTAATATTAATGCTCAAATCTTAACAGATATTTTGTTCTCTCTATATGTTCTTTTAGGTTAGTCATGCTTTGTTAATATTTAGAGATCCACTGAAATTGCAATTAATATTAATATAAAAACCTACTATTTACTCTTCATCCAATATTCTTCTGGTGCGTTAAATTTGGTAGATTCAATAGAAAAATATTCTTACTTATAGTATATTTTTTTCATTATCTTTTAGGCAATTTTAGAACCTATGGGGTCCATTTAAAAATGTAATTATTTTTGCCTAATATGTTATATATTTTTTATATGAATAGATAATTTGTTATTAATTTCATTATATTGGTTGAATAATAGTTTACAATTTTTAGAGACAAAACTTTATTACATTAATCTGTTATAGGTCAAGAAATATAACGATTGATCCTCTATGAGAGAAAATGAAATAGTTTTCTCCTACTAAAATACTCATTAAACATATATTGATTCATGCTTAAGTAGTATGTTTCATTTTTTATTTTAAGATTGATCATTATCATTTACTGGTGTGTTTATTTTTTTATCGATTTTTGAAGATTGTTTGAATTACAAATTGAATTAACAAAAATCTATAAAAAATAATTTTAATAATTTTGTTTAAAACATAAAATAGATTTTTTATACACTATTTTGAGAGATTGTTATTATTAATTGCGATCCAATTTTTTCCTCTAATTTGTTAAATATTTTAACAACCAATAGGTAAAGGTAATTTAAAATAACAAATTCACTTAACTTGAAGACTACTATGGTCTAATAAATTATTTTGATAGTATATAAACCAAATAATGGATATAGCATATTACTTTCGATCTGGAGAATGGGTATTTCCACCTTGCATTTCATTCTCCAAATAGTGTGGAATTGATTCCAACATTTACATTCAGTATTATTTATTATAGTTTACTGTATCTTATTCCCTAGTTGTATTTTATAACAAAGATATATGAAAATATCTTATTATTACTTTTTAAGAAAGTAATTTAATCTATTTTTTTCTAACTCAATACTATTGATAAAATGACAATCTCTTGTAAAATCCTTGCGTAATAGTTGGTTGGGTAAATGACTATTACTGTTGACTAGCAATATTGTTAACATTTTTCTATCTATATTTTGATGTTGATTGTCGAAATTTTTTAATTCTTTACACTATACTTTATTTATATCAAATTTTTATACATATTTCTTAACTAAAAATACATGATTACATTTGCATTTAGTTTTAAAATGATGCTTTTAACACTAACACTAACAATTGGTATTTTGTCTAATCAATTTATTTCGGATATATTCTCAATTAACAACGTTTTTGGACAGGAACCTGAAATATATATTGTACAAGGAGCAGGAAATTTAAACAATAATGAGGCATTTGATCCGTCTGAAATCAAAGTACCTGTAAACACTATTGTTACATGGTCAAACGATGATTATATGGACCATACCATTACAGCAGATGATGCCGTTCGTTTGTTCGATTCGGGCCCAATATCTCCTGGTGATACATTCGATAATACCTTTGATTCAGCGGGAATATTTGGTTATCATTGTTCAATACATCCATTCATGAGAGGTATAGTTATGGTTGAATAAATATTTGATAAATTTGGTTTTAAATTATAGAATATTATTTTAATAATGAAAATAAACATTTTATTTAGTTTGATAAATTATTATAATAATAAATTAAAATAAAATATAAAGAAAAGAAATTATTTTTCTTCTATGTTATATGGTATACCAAAAGTTCCTAGTTCTTCATAAAATCCACTTTCATAATGGTCATAATATCCGTCACCATAAGATTCCCTCGGGATGTAATCTGGGTATTCTGGTGAATCATATCCATCTCTTACCGTTGGATAATATTCTTCTTGTCCTGGTGTATAATAATCATGTGATCTTTGTTCTTCATACTGTGATGCAAAAACGTTCATTGTAGGTTGTGGTGTTGTTGTGGTACTAAATACCAAAAAACTACTCAACATTATCGCAGCTAAAATG
>JALDXL010000079.1:0-8698 GCA_032155045.1 Nitrososphaerales archaeon | reverse complement strand
TAACAGCTATATTTCCAGGATGAGGGTCAGAATGAAAGATATTATTACGTAATAACATCTTGAAAAATACATGGTGTATTAATATAACTAATTTTTGTCTATCAATACCTTTCTTATCAAGTGTTTCTATATCTGTTATCTTTATTCCTGGCTCGTATTCTGTAGTTATGATGTGTCTAGAAGTTCTATCAAGCATCACATTAGGAATTATAATTTTTTTCTCATTCACTAGATTTTTTTTAATTGTTAATAGATTTTCTGCTTCTTTCATGTAATCCATTTCCTCATAGATAGTTTCCGTAAATTGAGAAAACATTCCTTCTATTGAAAATCTTAAATTGGGATCAATAAATCTAGTCCCTAGGGGAATCAATTTTTTTAATATTACAATATCTTCATCTACTATTTCTTCAATTCCAGGTCTTGCAATTTTTACTACAACGTCTTTTCCCTTGTATCCCGCATGATATACTTGTCCTAGACTAGCCCCAGAAAAAGCATCTTTATTAAAATAATCAAATTTTTCCTCTAAGTTTCCTAATTCATCGTCAATAATTTTTTTCACTTTTTCAAAAGGTTCTACTGGAACATCATCTTGTAATGTAGCAAATACTTCTAGATAAGGTTGAGGTAATATATCAGAACGAGAAGATAGCCATTGACCTAGTTTTATGTACGAAGGTCCAAGGTGAATAAAAATTTTTAAGGCTTTTTGTGCATTTTTTTTAAATTTATTTTCATCTATATTTTTTCCTTCACGTTTTACCCATTCTTTTCTGTCCTTCCTGAAAGTAATTATTATTGGTACTAACTTTATTATGACTTTTATTAATTTAAGTTTGGAATTATTCTTCTTTGTCATTTGAAAAAAATTTTAACAATAATAAAAAATTTGTTTATTTTCCTAATTTTGATTTTCTAATAAAATTATGTAAATAATAAGTTGTAATATATGTCGTAGTTCCAGCTAATATACCTGTAATTATTCCTACTGGTAATGATTTTAATTTTAATTGATTACCCTTTTCGGATCTTTTTTTCTTTTTATAGAATGCTGTGCCTGTTTTTAAACCAATCAGACTTGATATAATTCCATATATGATATATTCTGGAGCATCTTTTACCAGATGTCCCATGGGGTCGATTCTTGGATCAGCTTTATCCATATGTACGCTATAGTAATTCTCGTATTCTCTAATATGTAAATTTCCATATCTGTATTGTTTCTTTGCTCCATTTTTATTTCCTAAATTTGTTTCAGTATAATCAATTATAGGTCTGACGGATTTCGGAATAAGAATATTACCTTCACCGTCAATATATTCCATCTATATTAGAATTAAACAAATATCATATAAATTAACTCAAATATGTTAGATAAATCCAAGATAAACTTTTGATAGGAAAAAATAGAGGAAAATGAGGAAAGTATATTTACTTTAAAAAAAATATCCTCATCAAATTATAATAGTTGAATCAAATGAGTAAAGCTAAATTATTAGATAGTAGAAAAGTCTATTCAGGAAAAATATCAATACGAAAAGATGAATTTATTCTACAAAATAAAAAAATCCAGAAGGAAGTTGTTGAACATTCTCCATCAGTAGGACTTATTCCTATAATTGACCATTCCAATATTCTTTTAATTACGCAATATAGACATCCTGCAAAAAAGACGTTGTTAGAAATACCAGCTGGAAAAATAGAAGATGGAGAAACAAAAGAAGAAGCTGCTACAAGAGAACTATATGAAGAGACTGGTTATACAGGTAAATTATCTTTTTTGACTAAATGGTATCTTGCACCTAGCTACGATACCGAATTAATGTACATTTTTATAGCAACTAATTTAAAAAAAATCAGCAATAAACAAGGTAGCGATGACGATGAAGATATAAAATTAAAAAAACTAGGATTAAAAACCGCATTAAAAAAATGTATCAATGGCCAGATTATTGATTGTAAAACAATTGCAGCGTTACTTGCTTATCAAGAATATATTAAATAATATTAAAATTATATACAACTATAATAACAAAAATATATAATTATTATCATCAATAATGATATTAAATAGAAGTTTGTGTTTACACTCCTTATTTGTGATTGTAAAAATATTATTGAATTGATTCTTCTACAAAAACGTTTTTTATGAAGATGTATTAGTCACATTAGCAATTGATTTTTGTAAATAGATTCTAATGTGTTAATTACTAAATTCTTCATCAAAATAGGTTAAATACAATACAATACATAATTTCAATATAGGATTTTTAATGAAAATTGACAGTTATTCTTATTCATCATCATCATTATTTTCTAATTATAAATAACAAAATTAATTCAACTTTGATAAACGTACTTAAAAATATAGTAGATTAAAATATTTTTGGTCTAAAGTTAAATCGTATTATTTTTCATTATGTGGTTAAAGTTAAAATAGCTTGTGCTATATCTCCTTTAGAATCAGTCAAGGCTTGAATAGCTTTTTCCCTTGATACATTAGCTTGCTGTACCACCAGAACTATATCTTCTTCTTTGAATGATGGAACTTCTCTTTGTTTTTCTTCTATATCTGTAGCAATAATTTGGAAAATTGTATTGTCTTTTCCTTTCATTTCAACTACTTGTGGTTTTATTAGATACATTTCTTTGGTATCAGTTTTTATTATCACTTCCTCAATTCCTTCCATTTCATTCATCTCTAAACCCATCTTTCCAAGCATTCTTCTCATTTCTCTATTTCCTCCGCGCATCATTTTCCATTACCTCTGCTATTGTTGAGTGTTTCTACTTTTTATTCCTTCTCTAATTTTTACTGCTACACCGTAATCTAACTTTTCCATAATTTTATTTTCACAAATTGCTTTCCCTACCGCTAATACTTCATTTCTACTATCAATGATTACTACATCAGATCCATTTTTTACATTCTTTCCACACCATTGTACATGTTTACAAAATAGCGATCTTCCTTCGCTAACGAATGGTATTGCTTCATCTTCTGGAATGATACAATTTTCTCTAAATGAAGCGTATTTGACCATTATTTTTGCTCCAAATATGGATAGAGCAAGGCCCCCGTCTTTACGTAAAGTAGCGAAAAAATCCGATCCTATAGAAAAATTTTTAATTCTACCAGTTCTTCTGGATATATCGCATTGTATTTCTAATGGAAATTCTTCATTTACATTTGTATCAAAAAGTACAGCTATATGGTTAATCAGTTTACTTCGAGGGTTTAAAGGTAAAGGTTTCAACCTCTTTTATCTATAGTTATCTATAAAATATTTCTTTATGAAAATTTATTGGACTTTCATTAATATTCGATCATTCTTTCTTTATATTTCATTCTCGCAAATTTTTCAATTATTTTGATTGAAATCATAAAGAGCAAAAAGTTGAATATTAGTAGGGCATTAACCAGTATAAAAAGAACGAATTTATTTATTGTTTAGATATCATTATAATAGATATGCCCTTCTGTGAATTATGCGGAAATTCTACACAAATTCCAAAAAATGTAATCATTGATGGCAGTATATTTAACGTATGTTTATCTTGTTCAAAACGTGGAAAACCGTATGAACCAAAACAATCTTCAAAAAAAGCAGTTTCTGTAAAACCAGGGTCTATTCCAGTCCCTCAAAAAAAGGGGTCTATTCCAGTACCTCAAAAAAAGGGGTCTATTCCAGTACTTCAAAAAAAACCTATTAGATTTCCTCCAAAGACAATTCAAATCATTGATGAAAAAATACTACGACCTGATTTTGGTAGAATCATAAGAGAAGCGAGAATGAAAAAAGGGATAACACAAGAAAATGTTGCTCATCAGTTAAGCGAAAAAATTACTCTGTACAAAAAAATTGAAACAGGCGGAATTAAACCAAATGAAATATTATCTAAAAAATTGGAACGTGTTCTAGGAATCCAATTATTTGAAAATCTTGTTGAGAATAATGAAGATGAAGATGAAAATGAAGTTGAATAATCTATATGCAATTTAGAAAGGCACTTTTAATAACCTATCCAATCGAAGAATTAATTAACGAAGCCGTATCTTTGGCTGAAGCTGCAGGTTATATTGTTAAAAAAATAGTCACACAGAAACATATTAAACAATCAAGATATGGAATTGGTAGGGGTAAAGCATATGAAGTCAAGGATTTAGTAAATGAATTGGATGTTGATGTAATCCTTTTTGATGAAGTATTAAAACCTACTCAACAATATAATTTAGCAAGTTTATGTAAGAGAGATATTATAGACAGAGAGCGATTAATATTAGAAATTTTCGAATATAGGGCAAGTACATCAGAATCACGTATTCAAATTAAACTAGCGCAATTAAGATATGAAATGGTTAGAGTAAAAGAAAGGGTAAAACTTGCAAAAATTGGTGAACAACCAGGATTTTTTGGATTGGGAAAATATGACGCTGATGTTTACTCCTTAGCTCTCAAGTCACAAATGAGTATTTTAAAAAAGAAACTACAGAAAGAAGAAAAAAGAAGGACACTATTTAGAAACCAACGTAATAGAACCGGAATTTCAACTATTTCGCTGGTCGGTTATACATCGGCAGGTAAAACTACATTATTTAATTCATTAACCGGAGAATCAAAAGCAGTAGGTAATGAGATGTTTACAACGCTATCTACCTTTGCTAGATCTTTATCTGTAAATCCTACTCAAAAAGTATTACTATCAGACACTGTAGGATTTGTAAATAAGCTACCAGCATATATGATAGATGCTTTTAAATCTACACTAAATGAGCTTGTTTATTCACAATTGATTTTATTGGTAATAGATATCAGCCAATCTCTCAAGAATATAAGAATAAAACTAGATAGTTGTCTTCGTATAATAAACGAGCTACAAATTCCGTTAACAAAAGTCTTGTATTTACTTAATAAAGTAGATTTAACTACAGTAAATAATGCATATGAAAAATCTAAAATGTTAGGTTTAAAATATCCTGCTGAAATTGTTTTACCTGTATCTGCAAAAACTGGTTATAATACAAATAAAATACTGGAGGTTATAGATATGTTAATTTACGGAAATAATATAAAAATTCAACATAGCGACAATTTCCAAATATGAATATAGCAGTACTTCGAATAGGGCATAGACTGGTTAGAGATGATCGTACAACTACACATGTTGCATTAGTTTCAAGATCTTTTGGTTGTAATCTTCTATATATGACCGATGTTAATGATGATATAAAAGCTACAATCGATGACGTAAATACTCGGTGGGGATATGCATCAAATTTTAAAATTGAAATAGTTAAAAATTGGAAAAGCACCATCTCAAATTGGAAAAAAAATGGTGGTTTAGTTATTCATCTTACAATGTACGGGTTAAATGTTGATGATATAATAAGTAAAATTAAAAATAGTAATAATAATGATATTTTAATAATAATAGGCGCTGAAAAAGTTCCGAGTGAAGTTTATAAACTTTCTGATTATAACATTGCTGTAGGTAACCAGCCACATTCTGAAATATCTGCTCTAGCAATCATTTTAGATAGAATCTACGAAGGAAAACAACTCAAATTAAATTTTGAATCAGCAAAGATGAAAATAATTCCTTCAGTTAAAGAAAAGCGGATAGAAAAAAATAATTATTTGCATAACAACAACAACAACAATGAATCATAAATAATTTTAATCTATTATTGTGCCTTTATTATATGCCATTTAATAAACTATAATATTCATACAATAACTTGCCATCGACTTGCAAATCACTTGATTTTTTTGGTTCTCATTCCATAAAAAATATAAGGTTTTGTATAAATGATTATTATATTGAAAAAGAATGCTGGATTGACTAAGATTAAACATAAAAAGAATTCTTTTGCTAAACCAGTCAAAGAAAAATGGGGATTAGAAAAAGAAACTGATAATTTTGCTAATAAAATTAAACTCTATAGACAAGGAAAGTTATCTGACGATGATTTTCGAAGATTTAGACTTCAGCATGGGGCGTATGGATCTAGGTTAAGACCCGATTATAGTATGATCAGAATTAAAGTCCCTGGTGGTGAAATTACACCAGAACAATTAGAAAAGATAGCCCATTTATCTGAAGCATTTTCTATAGGTTCTGCTCATGTTTCAACTAGACAAAATATCCAATTACATTGGGTACAATTAGAAGATGTAAGCGAAGTAATGAGAGGGTTAGTAGAAGCGGGTTTAACAACTAGAGAAGCTTGTGGCAATACTGTTAGAAATGTGATGTGTAGCCACTTTGCCGGAGTATGTCATGAAGAAGTTTTTGATGCTACTCCTTATTCAATGGCAATTGCAAAATTCCTATTGCGTAATCCACTTTGTCAGAATTTACCAAGAAAATTCAAAATAAATTTTGGTTGCTGCAGTAAACATGGCCTTGTAAGGATTGCTGATATCGGTTTAATTCCTCAATTACAAGATGAAAAAAGGGGATTTAAAATTTATCTTGGAGGTGGATTAGGTGCAGCTTCATTTATTGGTCATTTATTAGAAGAATTTACTCCTGAAGAAAACGTCCTCGCAACTTGTATGGCAGCCATTAGGCTATTTGATAGGCATGGAAACAGAGATAACATGGCCAGAAATAGAATGCGCTATTTAGTTAATGAAATTGGCTGGGACAAATTTCAAAAAATGGTTTTGAAGGAACGTACTATTGTATCAATGACTACTTCTGAATTTACCAAGAGTCTTTATCAAGTTCAATTTAATAATGATAATAATTCATCTATTCCAATAAGAAAGCCATCATCAACATCAACAACAAAATTAAATAAACTTCCTGTTATAGAAACAAATAATCTTTCTGGTAATACTGCTAATAATAATAATGGTTATGATCGTTGGTTTCAGACAAATGTGGTGCCACAAAAACAAGAAGGATATTCTACAGTATTTGTGACTCTTGGAGCAGGTGATATAACCGCTAGTCAATTACGATCTTTGGCATCTATAATACGCGAATTCTCGTCCGAATCTGCTGCAAGAAATACTCCACAACAAAATTTTGCAGTTAGGTATGTCTACCATACGGATTTGCCTCTAATGTATAAAAAACTTTTGAACATTGGATTAGCTAATCCTGGTGCGCTTACAATTACTTCAGCAGTGGGTTGTTCCGGTACTACTTCTTGTAATCTTGCTATAACTAATTCGCATAGACTAGCTAAAGAGGTTCAACGAGCACTATTGGAATTAGGATTTGATGGTGATAGCGATCTTCGAAATTCAACTATCAAAATAAGTGGTTGTCCAAATTCTTGTGGACAACATGAAATTGCAACTATTGGTTTTTTTGGTGGTGCTGCAAGAATAGGAAATTCTATGGCTCCTGTATATACCATGTTATTTGGTGGAAATGGTTCTGAAGACGGAAAACTTGGTAAAGCTATTATGCGTGTTCCAGCAAAAAAAGTCATAGATGTGGTTAAGAAAGTAGTGGAATTATACAAAAATGATAAATCAACTTCCGAAACATTAGATTTATGGATAGACAATATTGTAAATGGGAATGGAAGTGGTAACATAAAGAATATAGAAGATATAAAAGTTCATCTTGTACCCGTGACTCAACTTCCTCCATTTGAACAAGGTCAAGACTTTTATCAAGATTATGGTAATGATGTTAAATTTAGTGCAAAAACTGCTAGAGGCGAATGTGCCGCTTGATTCAAAAAGTAAAAGTGGTTTCAAAGAATAAAAAATCGAATCAACAACAGAATACTACCACTACTAATAATAATAAGAATAAACATAAACGTAATCTTCAGTCAAAGATTAAGGAAACAAAATCACTTTTAAAGCAGAAAGGTCAGAAGAAGAAGGCTACTACTACTACTACTACTACTGGTACTTCATTTACAAAGCTTCCCATTATATGCGATGTAGATACTTTGCGTACGTTGATTCGAAAAAAAGCCAAAGTACGAGTTGTAGATGTTCGTAGACTCGAAGATTATAAAAAAGGACATATTCCTACCGCAGTATCATTACCACTTGCAGTATTACTCTCAAATGATTCACATGAACAGATTGTCAAATTATTGGAAGACCTAGGTATCTCTGATGGAATGCCTGTAGTAGTATATGATGATACTTTTGGAGCTTTGGCAGCGCGTGTTGCTTGGACATTTCAATATGTTGGTCATGAAAATACCTCACTTCTTGAAATGACCTATACGGGTTGGAAAAATCTTGGTTTGGAAATTGAAAAACGTAATAATAAATTTCCAAAAACTACTCATTCTCTTAAATTAAACCAGTCGATTCATGCCGATGCCCAATATGTTGAATCTGTACAAAACAATCCAGACAAGATATTGGTTGATTCAAGAGAGAGACTCAATTTTCTAACCGAACATATCCCTAGTGCAAAAAATATTCCTTATACTATGTTGGGTGATGATAATCATATTTTACGACCGATAGATGAGATAAAACGATTTATCGAAAATAGAGGAATTTCTCCTGATGCTGAAATAATTACGTATTGTGGAAGTGTGGGAACATTATCTGGTCTCGCATTTTATGCATTAAAACTGGCAGGAGTCAAAAACGTTAAACTATATTCTAAATCGTTTAAAGATTGGAAATCACTAGGAAAACCAAAAATTGAATTTAAAGATGCCAATTATTGGGATTTATCAGCAGAATAATCAATAAAA
>JALDXL010000078.1:0-8710 GCA_032155045.1 Nitrososphaerales archaeon | reverse complement strand
TAGTAAATAAATTAAGAATAAAATTATATCTTATTGAAAATTTAGATTAATTGTTAAGATGTTAATAAATATATTGTTAATGTGTTAAATCAGATAAAGTAGTATGAGATGGTGAATCATTTTTTTCTAAATGTTCTTCAATATGTTTTTTCCCTTCATTGGTTAATTTATATTTAAAAGGTTTTGTAGTTACATCTCTATCTACAAATCTAAGATCAAAAAGTTTCTTCATCAAACGTGCTGTATGTTCTCGCGTTCTACCAATGGCTTTTTTTATCTCGTTAGAGGTTAATGGTTCTTTTAACAGAATTTTAAGGATATAGTAATTAGTTGCATTCTGTTTATTAGTTAAAACAACAGATTTATTATAAATCACAGATGGTTGTGATGTGTCTGAATTTATTTCATGAACTATATCACGAGATATAGTATTATGTGATGTAATATTTGGTTTTTCTGTGATGTTGTTATTGCTAGTTTTGATATTGGTATTAGATATCTTAGATAATTGTGATACTGTCGCTTCGATTAAATCTAATTTTATTTGCATCTCATTAATTTTTTGTGCAATAGTATCAATTTGAAGTTGTTTTCTATCCTCTATTACTTCTATAAAATCTGAATAATCAACTTTTGGTGATGTTATATGACGATTTTGAAATTTTAACTTTAAAAAATATGATATGAAAACACCATTAATAAAAAAGATTATTGTGATAATAAATAAAGCTAGTTCGAGATTCAAATAATATCACAAACATCACAATCTAATATAATTTTATCTAATTCTTTTAAGTAATTTTTATCTAGAACGTGCTAATTTTCTTCATAATCTGGTCTATCACTTGTATAATATCATTTGAAATTGTGATATTATTGTGATGTTGATTTAATTGTGATATATTATCTATTTGTTTAACTAAAGTCTCGATAGTATTTATTTTATCATTATCAATTATGTTAAGGATTCTGAATAAAAGTATTGTATAAATCAATTGATGATATTTATTTTTACATTGTTTAACTTGTCTATAATATGCACCAGAACTGATTTTATACTCAAAATTCTCATTATTAATTTTATTATAAATTATTGTTATTTGTCGTTTCGTAAATAGATTTTTTTGAATTAATGAGTCTAAAAGTTGATTAAATTCTAATTTATCGCCTGTCTCAGTACTATACATATTTGTATAGTGCTAATTTCATTATAAAAACTTTCAAAATGTAGTTAAAGTAAGTTCTTATCTGTCGTGAAAGAATATTGATTAAGAATATTAATAAAACCAAAAATATTTTTTAGGAGATATTATATTTTAATATGGTTCCAGAATATTTGAAGAATGTAGAAGATTATATTTTAAGTGAAATAAAACGTTATGGCACTCTTTGTTTTCCGTTAATTGATTCTGAAAATTCAACTAATGTGATTTCTGTTGCAAAAAAAGTCGAAGAGCTAGGAGCATCTGCAATTTTAATAGGTGGATCATCAATAATTGATCAAATTGAATTATCTAAAATAATTTCAGAAATTAAATTATCTGTAAATATTCCTGTGATATTATTTCCTGGAAATGTCACTGGTGTATCACCAAATGCTGATGCAATTTTATTCATGTCACTACTTAACTCTGAAAATCCTTATTTTATCACAGGTGCGCAAGCATTGGGAGCTATTGGAGTTAAAAAATCTAAATTAGAAGCATTGCCAACAGGTTATCTCATAATAGGTGAAGGAACAACAGCATGGTTTGTAGGACAAGCCAAGGGGATCCCTTTTAATAAATCTAATTTGGCAATAATGTATTCGTTGGCAGCTCAGTACCTTGGAATGCGATTCTTATATCTAGAAGCAGGTTCTGGAGCAAATCAACATATAAGTCCAGAAATGGTGAAATCAGTCCGCAAATACTACGAGGGTATATTAATTGTAGGAGGCGGAATTCGAAATTCAGAAATTGCTAAACACTTAGCAGAAGCTGGAGCGGATATTATAGTAGTAGGGACAATGATTGAAAATGATAATAATTGGGAAAAAAAATTGTCTGATATTATTCAATTAATAAGAAAATGATAAATCATTTTCAATTTTTAGATGACAATTCGATTACTGAATTACGAAATTTAAAAAGTCCTCTTTTTTATAATAAATATCATAATGATATTCTCGAATCATTAAATCAAATTTATCTAATAGCTAATGTTGCACGTAAACAAGGTATTGATACTTCTGATAAAATAGAATCGAGGATCGTTTATGATTTAGCTGATAGAGTAGCTAAAATGCATGACATTAACATCACGAATAGATTAAGAGATTTATTATCCAAGACAACAAAAGAAAACGCAGCATTAAAGATTTCTGAAGAAATTGCCCAGGGAGAATATAGTACAGATGATCTATCAACTAGATTAGATAATGCGGTTAGAGTAAGTCTTGCTATAGTAACCGAAGGAGTGACTGTTGCACCATTACAGGGAATATCAGATGTACAAATTAAAAGTAACGCAGATGGTAGTCAATATCTATCTGTATCCTTTGCTGGACCAATTAGATCTGCTGGGGGAACAGAAGCAGCATTAACAATGTTAATTGCCGATCACGTAAGAAAAGCAGTTGGATTGAGTAAATATCAAGCCAATTCTTTTGATGATGAAACAGGTCGATTTGTTGAAGAATTACGTATATACGAAAGAGAAGTTGGAAATTTTCAATTTAAAATCTTAGATGAAGATGTAATAAAATGTATTAGTAATTTACCAGTAGAATTAGATGGAGTAGATACTGACCCTGTAGAAATTGTTGGTCATAGAGGAATGAAAAGAATCAATACAGATCGAGTTCGTGGAGGAGCGTTAAGAGTTATGAATGATGGTTTGATTGGACGGAGTAGAAAATTGTTAAAAATAATAGATACTTTAGGTTTAGATGGATGGGATTGGTTAAATGAACTAAAAGGAGCAATTCAAAAGGAAACATCTAGTGAAGATGATACAGTACATCATAGGATGTCAGAAGTAATAACTGGTAGACCAGTTTTGTCAATGTCTAATAAAATTGGTGGATTTAGGTTAAGATATGGTCGATGTTATAATACAGGATTTTCCACAATAGGAATTCATCCTACTATTCCTATATTATTAAATCATGCAATAGTAGTTGGAACTCAAATTAAAATTGATACACCAGGGAAGGCTGCTACAATTGCATTAGTTGATTCAATAGAGCCTCCTTTAGTCAAACTAGATGATGGAACTGTAACCTACGTTTTATCTATAGAATATGCACATACAATACAAAATAGGATAGATAGTATTCTTTATTTAGGAGATATTTTAGTTAGTTACGGTGATTTTTTAGAGAATAATGCAAAATTACTTCCAGCATCATATGTTGAAGAAATATGGGCATTAGAATTATATACGAAAATAAATACGATATTCTCTAATCGTGATTATTATTTTACTAATGATTCGGACATTAACAAAATTCTAGAATATATTGACAAACAACGATTATTTAAAATGACTAACAATCCAATTGGAATAATTCCTACACTTAAAGAAGCATTCTTAATTAGTAAGCTATTATGTATTCCTTTACATCCTAAATATTCATTCTATTGGGAATCAATATCTATAGATGAGATAACTTTGTTACAAAATGAATTTTTGAAAAAATCAAAATCAGCGATCGACAAAAATAATGAAATAATTTTTAATAAAGACAATACTAATCAATATTATTATGAATCGTTTTCAATTGCATATAATGAAAGATTAAAAGATATATTAGAACGGTTGGGTGTAACTCATTCATTAAAGACACACAATAATAATTCATTCATAGAATTAACGGATTCAAACCAAATTAACTCTTTATATTTATTACTTTGTAATCAAACAAAAGATCCAAAAAAATATCAATTAAACTCCTCAATTGACTATATAATAAGTATATCTGGTATCTTGATAAAATCAAAATTTTCTTCATCAATAGCTGTACGTGTAGGACGCCCAGAAAAAGCTGCTGAAAGAAAAATGAAACCACCAGTACATGTTTTGTTTCCAGTAGGAAATAAAGGAGGTCCTACACGTGATTTACTTAAAGCATCAAAAGAAGAAATTCTTTATACAGAAATAGCTAATAGATATTGTAAAATTTGTAATCTTCCATCAGTGGGTACTAAATGCAGAAACTGTTTATCTGATACACCTATGAAATATATTTGTAGAATTTGTCGGGATACAATTAGAACTGGAGATGATAGTAAGAAAGAATTCCTTAATAAATGTAATAAATGCAAACGAGAAGGAAAATCTTATTCCCCAGTACAATATCCTCTTAAAAAAATGTTAAAGGTAGCAGAAAAAATACTGGAAATGCAATCAACACAACCATTAAAAGGTGTAAAGAGTTTGATGGGAAAAAATAAATCTGCTGAACCATTAGAAAAGGGAATTCTAAGACAAAAATATGATTTGTACGCTTTCAAAGATGGAACGATACGAAATGATGCAACCAATGAACCATTAACACATTTTAAGCCTAAATGGATCATGACTAATATCGCTAAATTAAGGGATTTAGGATATTCTCATGATTTTAATGGAAACGATTTATCTAATGAAGATCAATTATTAGAAATTTTTATTCAAGATGTAATACTACCAATAGATACTGCGAATCATTTACTTCAAGTATCTAAATATATAGACAAAGAACTAGTAAAATTATATAAACTTAAACCTTTTTACAATGCTTCTAATATAGACGATTTAATAGGTCATATAATAGTAGGCCTTGCGCCACATACATCAGTGGGAATTATAGGAAGGATTATAGGATATACCAATTCCCAAGTATGTTTAGGTTCTCCAATGTGGCATTCTGCTAAACGTAGAGATTGCGATGGTGATGCAGATTCTGTTATGCTGTTGATGGATGTATTCTTAAATTTTTCAAAAGAATTTCTTCCAGATAAAATTGGAGGATTAATGGATGCTCCTTTATTGATTCAACCAATTGTTTTACCTCACGAGGTACAGAGACAAGCTCTAAATATTGATATTACATCGAATTATCCATTACAATTATATGAAAAATCATTTAAATATATAAAAGCAGAAAATTTATCAAATAATATTGAAATTATTAAAAATAGAATTGGTTCTGAATTACAATTTTATAATTATTATTTTACTCATCACACTGACCTATTAACCACAGAAGAAAAACGTAGTGCATACTCTAGATTAACTACTATGAATGAGAAATTAGAAATGCAGATTTCAACAGCTAAATTGATTAATGCAGTTATTCCAGATGAAGTGGCTTCTATGGTTCTTACTACTCATATTATCCCTGATATAATGGGAAATATGCGTTCTTATTCATCACAAGCATTTAGATGTACTAACTGTGGCGAAAAATATCGTAGAATACCTATAGCAGGTAAATGTCTATTATGTGGTAATAATTTAATTCAAACAGTTACAAGAAATTCTGTGGAAAAATATGTCTATATTGCATTAGATATACGTAATAAATTCAAAATGAATGATTATCTTTCAAGTAGAATTGAATCATTAGTCATGGAATTAAATTATGTATTCAAAGAAAAAGAAGTTCAAAAAAATCCTCAATCATCTATTTTTGATTTTATAGATCAATAGTTATTGGTTGAATATTTTTATTACAATTACTCAACATATTTTTTGATAATATTTATTTAGCATGATAGAAATTTGTATTTATTTAAAAATGAATTAATATTAAAAAAACAGAATTATTTTTCGTGAATAAATTAAAAAGATTTAGATATTAGACATGAACTAGGCTAATGTATTTATAAGCTTCAAGTTGTCCATCAAAGGCATAATTTAGTTTTTGATATTGTTTCTTAAATTCTATAACATCCCTTTTAACATTATTAATGTCTTCTTTATCAATAACAACTCTTTTTATAAAATTAGCTATTTCTATCATTTCATCTTCTTTCATTCCTAACCTCGTTATTTCATTAGCTCCTATTCTTACACCACTAGGATGCATATAATGCCTTCCGGCCTTGATATCTCCTGGAAGTAATTGTCTATTGAGAATTATATTGGACTTTTCTAAATCTTCTTCAATAGTTCCACCATCATTATATTTTGATACGTCTACTGCGATCTGGTGTGATTGTGTATAACCTCTTTTTTCCCCCAATACTGTAAATCCACAATTTACCAAACTTTCTGCTAATTTTTTAGCATTTTTTATAACTTGTTTTGCATAATCCTTTCCAAATTCTAATACTTCTGCTAATGCAACAGCTTTTCCAGCTACATGGTGTAAATGATGGCTACTTGTATTACCAGGAAATATTGATTTTTTAATTGTCTCTGAATGACGTTCTAACGAAAGTATAATTCCTCCTTGTGGTCCCCATAATGTTTTATGCGAACTCATAGTCATGGAATCAACTCCTTCTCTTAATGGATCTTGAAATTCACCCCCTGCGATTAATCCAGCAACATGAGCACCATCATAATTGATGAACATTTTATGATCATGCATAAAACTAGCTAATTCTTTTACAGGATGTGGAAAAAGAAATAAACTTCCTCCAAACATGGCTAATTTTGGTTGTCTACCATTTTTAGACAATTCTAGAATCTTTTTTTTAGTCAAATCAATATCAATTGTCATTTCTTCCTTTGAAAAGGGGAAATATTCAATGTTTAATCCACACACATGGCCTGCTGTACCAAAATGTTCTTTCTTTCCATGAGAAATATGTCCTCCATTCGGAATAGCTGTAGCTATCATTGTATCTCCTGGAATAGTGAATCCGGAATAGATTGCCAGATTTGCAACTACACCTGAGGTTGCACGACAGTCAGCAAATTCTGCGTTAAAGACTTTCTTGGCAAGTTCATTACATATTATTTCGACTTGATCGATAAAAGTACATCCAGCATATACTCTTTCACCTGGCCATCCTTCAGCATATCTATTTCCAAAATCGGATACTATTGCCTCTCTTACTGCCGTACTGGGAATATTTTCACTAGCAATTAATGGAATAGAATTAGCGAACCATTCGTGATGGTTTTTCATTAATTTGAAGATCTGTTTATAGGATTCTAATGCATTCATTATTACAATTTTTGAATTTCTTTCCTAATTTAAAAATATTCTATTAAATATAATTTAATATAATAAAAGTTTAGTACGTTAATTTTTCATATGTTTGTATATTATTGGACGTTATATAATATATGGATAAACCATTTTATCAACAAAACTATATTCTCTATTAATGATAATTAATTTAAATTTAGATTGAATTCATTCTAATAGAAATTAATTTTATTATTTAATTTGATTACTAAATTATCTTTTAGTATTTCATGTCTCGTTAGTAAGAACTATTAAAAGTATTGATATTTTTTTCTATATCGTTACTCATGTTTAATTTAAAAAATATATCTATCTAATTTTATGGATAATCGTATAGATCTATCGCGTATCTTGTAGAGCAGAAATGCCAAAAATATTATAAATAATGATTTCAATTTAATATTTATTATATAAAAAAGATAATCATAATTAATATATTAGTCATAACTGAATCTGATCAGTAACGGAGGGGTTGTCTAGACTGGTTAGGATACCTGCCTTACACGCAGGTGGTCATGGGTTCAAATCCCATCCCCTCCATGCTAGTCATGGGATTATACATACTTTTTATAAATAAGAAAAACAAACCATCATCGTTAAAGTAATGACTCCTTTACTAAATTACAATTGATTTTTCTATAGGAGTAGATTTATTTTTAAAAAGTTTAACTGATCCATTTATCAAGATATTTTATGGAGTGATCGTTGTACTGAGAATAATAAAGTTCTTTTTAACTTGGGTAATTATTTGTTATTAAAGATAATGACATAATATATAATATGAAACAATAATCATACTACTTTTTGAAGGTATATTATGATAATTATGATAATCATAAATATCATCTATATCTATATAATTATGATTCTCTATACCTATACTAATTAACATACAAAATATCGTAGGAAAAAATTTATAAAATATAGTACCTTATGTGGGGATATCTACAAAAGTAACTTCAAAAAGATTTTAAGAAAAGTAATTTACTTTTCTCATCTTTTTTTGTTTGCTTATTAACGTTAGATTCTAATTATTATATTGTAATTGAAATCACAAAGATATAGAATCTCTGGAAAAAAGTTCTGGAGGATATATGGTCAAAGGTTCTCTCGCAAGTATTACAAACGAGGTTCTAAATATGGAGACCGAATCCTACCTTCTGGATATTTTGAAAGTCAGACCTGGGGAGCATTGCACAAATCCTGGATCGGCTTTGTCATTGCCAAGAAAAAATTTGAATGGGATAAAATAGAAATTTATGGAAAACGAATCCAGCAATTAGAAAAGGAACTTGGAGTTTCGGTAACAGATTTTTCAGACTGGGGAATTTAACATGATATTAACAATAATCTTCTCGAGAATAAGATAACCAGACAAATTATAACAGAAATAATCAATGAGTAGAAATATTGGGAAAATAAAAAAATTCGATTAATATAACTTCTTATTCATTTTTTTCTATTAAAGTATTAATTTTTAAAAAATAGAAAAAATGTCTGAAAAATATATCACATTATTAATTTAATTAGATTGACACAAGT
>JALDXL010000077.1:0-8711 GCA_032155045.1 Nitrososphaerales archaeon | reverse complement strand
TAAATTATACATTTCTTTTGAATATTATTTTTTTAAGAAAATCTTTGGTTTTCCTGGTTGTGGAGTCTCTACGTATAAATTCGCCCCTACACAATCCAATGCTGATAGGTCAGTAGCTATTGCCCAGAAGGAAGGATAATCTTTGGTTCCTGGATTGTATCCAAAAATACCTTTTCTCGCCCCAAACCTATCCCTTACTAATGCTAAACAATCAGGAGTTGAAACTATATAAGTAAAGGGACCATCTGCCTTGTTAATGAATTCATAATTTGCCTTTTCTATATCATTGTGTTTTAAAAGCTGATCAGCAATAAATACAGCTATTACTTCGGAATCACACCTAGAATGAAAACGATATCCTTGCAATTCAAGCAAAGACTTTAACTTTGAATAATTTGCGATCTCACCATTATGTACTACTGCTATATCTGGCATGATTGTAGTACTAAAAGGATGTGCATTATCAGGGGTAACTCTACTACTAGTGGCTATTCTTAAATGTCCAATGCCATGCGTTCCCTGTATTGACTTGATGTGATATTTTGTATCAAGATCGCGTACTAAACCTATATCCTTTATAAGACACATTTGTTTTGCACAAGTAGAAATGATCACATTAGGATCTTGGTTTAAATCGTATAGAACAGCATTTAATCTGTCTGGAAATACTTTTTCGCTGAATCTATTATACTTTTCATCCTCCTTTTTAAAATATTCGATTTCGTAAAATTCACGATCAAATTTTTTGTTAAAAACCGCTATTCCTGTACTATCCTGAGCTCTTATTTGTTGGCTTTCCATCATTTTATATAAAATTGAGCCTATAGGAAAATCATTATAACAACTACAATTCTCTAACATTATCCCACATATTCCACACATTTTTTAATCACTCACCAAAGATTTGAGGATCTCCTTTCTTTCGTCTAAACTTATTTTAATTCTGTTTTCTTCAATGTATTCATCAAGCGTTTCCTCGATGATTTGATAATATGTTTTATCTATCCCCTCAAGTAAAATATCACCTTGTAAGCTTGCCTCTATACTAGATGTACGTAAATCAGAAGGCGACAAATTATGAAAATTACTATATCCTAGAGCAGCAGGAATTCCCTTTATCTCGTCTTTGGTAGCTATCATGTGACTATAAACCCTTTCTGTAACAAAGTCAATTTCAAAAATCCTATCAGAAAAAATTTCGGAATATGCTATTAACATACTTGTAGAGTATCCTATTATATCTGCACCTAAAGCAACTGACTTTATAATCTTTCCAGTGGTATTTACATCACCTGCAATTATCAAAGTTACTTCAGGATTTACATAATAATTCGCTATATCTTTATTACTGTTGTAGTAATCTTGATTTAAGTTAGATCCATTTTTTTTATTGACCGTTTTAGAATATTCATTTAAAATATTTCGTATATCATGGATAATTGCAATAGCATGTTTAGTTTTGTGTATTTTGCTTCTTTTTTTTACCTTTTCTGTATCTAGTATTATTCCATCTATACCTGTATCCAATATTTTATCAATATCATTAGGAAAGGTATTACTAATATCGACTAATATAGGATATTCAAAATCTCTTCTTAAATTTCTGAGTAATTCTATAGTATTATTATCTACATATTCCAATACGATTCCTTGTGGGGAATCAGTTTGATGCATTTTGAGGTTATTTATTGTTGCAGTAGATGAAATTTTTTTAAACCATGGATATTGCCTTTTATTATCTGTTGTATTTTTTATTTCATCTTCTGAAATAAATCCCAAGATATTGCCTTCTTCCGCGAGTCTATTTAAAGTTCTATGAATAACTTCTAAGACATCGTTAGAAAACGACATATTTTTATAGATTAGCAAAGGTATTGTTAAATTAACTTTATAAGACGAAGTTCTTCCTATCTTTGTATCTAGATCTATTGTTTCCCTATAAGGATCATACGCCGGTCTTGACAATTGTGCCCCTAATGAAGTTACATAATCCCAAAGATTTATTGGTATATAATTATTTTTATTTAGATCATTGTGCCTAATATCATCGTCTATTGAAGTTAATCTAGGCATTCCTGTCCTCGAAAGCTCCAAGATAGAATTTCTAATTAAAAACTTATCTGAATTCTTCAATGTTATCGAATCCTAAAATGGTGTATGTATAGTTGGTTTTTCTATATCAGTCAGATTTTTTTCTTTTACAACTGTAGCTATTCTTTTTTTAATTATATCTTTATAGGTTTGACCATCTTCTAATGGTAAATCTGAAGCTATACTAGACAATTGATCTGTTGCAACTAGATCTCCCTTTCTAATATCATGTATACTTTTTCTTCCTAATGATCTGGTAATATTTTTTAGTTCGTATAATGTTCCTTTTACATAATTAACTATTGAATCTATACTTTTTTCTATATCAAGCTTTTCATAAGAACCTGTTAATCCTGCAGGACACATATTTGTATAACAATCTTGTACCAGTGTACATCCCATAGAAATAAGAAATCCTGTACCTATTCCAACTCCGTTCGCTCCTAAAGCGATACATTTGGCTATTCTTTCTGCATCCCATACACTACCATGAACAAGTAATTGAAATTTATCATCTTGATGATTCGGATCATAATCATAAATTGCTTCTTTTGCAGGTTTTAGAGATGGTACTGTATTTATTCCAATCATATCTCTTAATTCCCAAGGAGCAGCACCTGTACCTCCAACCAAGCCATCAAGCGAAGCTGCATCAGCATATGACTTGAGAATTATTTCAATGTCATCATACACTCGTGAGCTTCCAATTTTCACAATTATTGGAATTTTCCAATCAGTGATTTCACGTAGTTCAAGAATTTTTGCTACTAAATCTTCTGGTCCTAAAATATCTAAATGTCTTGATGGAGAATGTGCTACCTTGAAAGAAGGTATACCTCTATTTTCTGCAACAAGCTCTGTTACCTTTGGTCCAGGTAATAAACCACCATGACCTATCTTTGCGCCTTGACCAATTTTTATCTCAATAGCATCTGCATTTAATAGATAGCTAGGATCTCGCCAAAACCGTCCGGAAGCATACTGAGTGATCAACGGATAAAAACGACAAAATAAATGATCTCGATCGATAGAATCTAAATGATGTTCTCTTAATAACCTTTCAGCATAGTTTAAGATACTATCTCGTCTTTTTTTAGAAACATATGATCTTGTCTCATCGGAACCATAAAGTTCCCAGGGTAAAGCTCCTCCTTCACCTGTATTCATCATGATTTTTATCCCATCTTTGGCAAGTCTGTTTAATGCTAAATGTAGCGCAATTTTAGCAGGAAGCTTTAAAGAACCATAACTCATGCCTGAAACAAAAAATGGAGCATTTGTTAAAATGAAGTTACTAGAATATCTTTGCCCTATTATCAAATTGGTATCAATGTTTGTATTATCGTCATAATCCTTATGAAGTTCATTTGATTCAGCTGTCTGTAATCTTGCTCCAATTATTTTAATTGATGGAAAATAATCATTTGGAGATCTTGCTCCTAATCCTGAATATGGAACATGTGAATCAATTGCTTTTCTTACGTCAAGAATAAGTCTATCGTTATCGAAATAAGAATTCTGTGATGTGTCCGCTGCCGCTGCTGCTTTTAAGATATTTCTTTTAAAATCAAGCAAATCTTTAGAATAAGGCATATCAGCTACTAAATTTTGAATAATATATTAGTTATCGTACAATACATCATAACTATTTTTCACACGTTACTGTACATATAAAACTCTCTTGGCGAAGGAATTGAAACAACCTGTGTATGCTCATCTCTTTTCATTTCACAGTACATATCTAGAAAATCACTTACAAATACTGTCTTAAGAAATCCATTGTCTGATTCTAAAGAATCGATTGCACTTTCCAATGATGTTGGTAATTTATTTATACCATATTCTCTTTTTTTCTCTTCTGACAATTTGTATATATTTTCATCTACTGGATCAGGTGGAGCAATTTTTTTTACTATACCATCGAGACCCGCGAGTAATAATGCTGCCTCTACAAGATATATATTGGAACTTGGATCTGGAGTTCTATTTTCTATTCTTTTCCTCTTTTTCATATTACGAAAGTGAGCGGGAACTCGTATACTTGATGATCGGTTCATTTTACTCCATGCAATATTTATTGGTGCTTCATAGCCAGGAACTAGTCTTCTATATGAATTTGTAGTAGGATTGGTTAAAGCACAAAGCGCTCTGGCATGATCCATTAACCCTCCTATGTAATAAAGTGCTGTTTGACTTAGTTCAGCGTATTCATCTGCTGGATCGTAAAACAAATTAACTAGATTGTTTTTATCAAAAGAGTCATTATTACTTTCAGCATTATCTTCGTTTTGCCTTCCCCATAAACTTTGACTGACATGCATACCAGACCCATTATCAAGAGCGATAGGTTTTGGCATAAAATTTGCAATCATATTACGTTTAGCCGCAGCCTCTTTTACTGTTTTTTTGTATGTTAATACTTTATCTGCCATCGAAACTAGTTGATCATATTCTACCTGAATTTCACACTGTCCACCAGTTGCAACCTCATGATGATGAGCTTCTACATTAATCCCAAAATATTCTTTCAATGTATCAGATACTTCATCTCTAAAGTCTGTCAGACTATCTGCAGGAGGTGCTGGAAAATATCCGCTTTTAAACGGAATTGTGTATCCCGAACTACCATTACTGTGACTCCACGGTGCTTCAGATGATTCGATAGAATATCCAGAACCGCCAGAACAATTGATAGTTGACATTGGATTTGGTAACAATGTCATTTTATTAAATACAAAAAATTCTAATTCTGGACCCCAATAACTTCGTTCAAAACCTCTTTTCTTTGCAGATTCCTCTGCCATCTGTGCAATATAACGAGGGTCTCGTTGGTAACGTCGTCCATTGAAACCTTCACAGATATCAACTATTAGTCGTGCAGCTTTTGACTCATAGTTGTAATTCTTGTTGTGATGATCTTTATCAAAATAATCAGGTAAGATAGCAAAAGTAAAAGGATCTGGTTTAAGTATCATATCTGACTCATAAATTTCTTTGAATCCTTTAATCGAACTACCATCTAATCGTGGAAGACCTACTTTAAAAGATTCTTCAGTTATTTCTGAACTATTTACACTTATTTGTTGTAAAAACCCAAATGGATCACAGAAATTTAGTCTAACCCACTTTATTTTTGATTCGCTTAATGTATTTACAACATGCTCAACTTGTTGATTGTGAGAACTCTTAGTAATCTGCATATAATAATAAAGAATTACTCTAATATAAACAATTTTATTATTTTAGTTAACATTTGTAATGTTTTTATTTATATTCATTAACTTTTGTTAAGTGAATTAAATATAATCGATATATAAAATTACAATTGTTAATTATCATTTTGTTAATAAAAAACATCATAATAGTTTATTTGGTGTATAATACTTAGGAAAAAAAATAGATATTTTTTCTATAATAATTTAAAATCTTCTTTAACCGTTATAAATACAATATGTGTATTAGTTCTTTGCACTGATGGAATTGATAATTCCTTTTTCACGAAATTGCTTAATTCGTTTCTATTTCGGAACTTAGCCACTATAATCATATCAGTTAACCCAGTTATATCATAAATAGCACATACATTTTCGTATTTTGATAATACCTTTTCAACTTCACCCACTTTATTTTTTATAGCAATAACTTCTATTATTGCTGTTAGATCATATCCTAATTTTTCATGGTCAAGTAATGCTGAATATGATTTAATAATTTTATTTCTCTCCAATTTTTCTACTCTAGCAAGGACAGTCGGTGGAGAGACCCCTATTTGTTCAGCTATACTGCGATAAGAAAGTCTAGCATCAGAAATCAATTTTGTAAGAATTTTAATATCAGTTTCATCTAATGAAGTATGACTCAAAATCTATTAACCTCATTTATGAATATTTCATTTTGTCTATTAAAAGTATTTATGATTTTAATTATTAATTATTGATAAATATAATTAATTAACATGTTTTTTTGATAATAAATATTAGTTCGTCAATAATCTAATATTGAAAAAAATTTACTTCCAAGGAATAATGTTACTATAATTATTAGAATTTGAAAAGTTATAATTAAGTTTATTATTATCAATAATCTGATGATATTTTTGTTAGATACATAATTTATAAAATATTAATTTA
Organism: Nitrososphaerales archaeon; assembly: GCA_032155045.1. GTDB lineage: Archaea > Thermoproteota > Nitrososphaeria > Nitrososphaerales > Nitrososphaeraceae > TH1177. Next base: position 2,490 of record JALDXL010000077.1, on the reverse strand, counting down.
TTATTATATTTATCATAGTAACAATTTTAGCAGACTAAATAATATCTAGTTTACTAGACATTTTTAGTATATACTCAATTAGAAACTATTTATTAATTAGAATTAAATAGAAAAAAATTAATTCTTGACATGATACAATATAAAGTATTTGACTAATCATGATAAAAAGATTATATAACCATCAGGAAGTTTAGTATTTAATATGATTGATAGTATTGGAGGAGTAGTAATATTTGTTTCAAATCAAGCAAGAGCAATAGATTTTTATACTGAAAAACTTGGATTTGAAATAAAAGGCGAATATCCATATAAGAATACAAAATGGATTGAAGTAGCACCTAAAAATTCTCCAACTACGATTAGTTTGATGGAACCAAATCATGATATGATGACAGATGAAGAAATTGAACAGGCAAAACAAGAAATTGGAACTATAACAAGTCTCTGGTTTTATACAAAAAATATTGATAATACCTATAAAGAATTAAAAGAAAAAGGAGTAAATATTACAGAACCTAAAAAGCAAGATTGGGGTGGAATCATGTCTCAAATTAAAGATCAAGATAATAATATTTTGACATTAATTTCTTCATATGAGGATCATGCTCATAACAAATAATAAAAATTTTTTTCCAATTGATTTTAATATTGAAAAAATTCTAAAATATATCCAATTAATCAAAGATAAAAAGCATATTTTACAATGTTAAATAGAATTTGATAATGAGTAATTTGTATTAATTTTTTTAAAGTTTAGAATAAGATTGAATATTATACTTTATTTTGATATATTCTTCAATAATATTATTATAACTTTTTAAAATATAGAGAAAATAGAGAAAAATTTGATTTTGAAATTTTCCTTTATTTTAATATATATAAAAATTTTTAAAAGTATTAATAAAACAAATTAAAATTTTTATGTTAATTAAAAAAATGAATCTTCAGTACAATTTTAAAATGAGCTTTTTAGCAATGATTACTATTTTTGTAATTTTTTTAGTTATTCCTATATCAGAAAATATATACGCAGAAAAAGAATCTGATATAGAAATTCCTTTTTACTATTTTAATAATTATCAATATCTTGATAACCATCGCTTAGATGCCAATAACATAATTCCTAATCAATTCATTGTTTATCTTCAGGGAGATAATAAAGAAGAAAGTAATTCAATAGATCCAAGGGAATTTTATAATACTGAATTGAAAGATACTGGTACTGAATTATTATATGTCTATGATTATGTTGCAAAAGGTTTTGCTATAAAGATTCCTGATAATAGAGTTTTAGAACAATTGAAAAATAACCCGTCGGTAGCATATCTGGGACAGGACAGAAAAATATCATCTTTTATAAATTCAGATATGAAAAATCAGATAATACCACAAAGCATAGATAGAGTAGATGGAGATATGAACTTAAATATTAATTCAAATGGTGTCGATGCAGATATAGCCATTTTAGATACAGGAATAGATCTAGATCATAGCGATTTAAATGTAGTTCATGAGAAATCATTTATTCCAGAAGCTACTCATGCTGATGATGACCATGGCCATGGCACACATCTTGCAGGAATTGCCGCTGCCAAAGATAATTCTTTTGGTATTGTAGGAATTGCGCCAGGAGCAAGATTATGGGCTATTAAGGTCTTGGAAAGTTCAGGAATGGGAGATATATCTACTCTTATAAAAGGATTGGATTACATTAATAAATATTCAGATCAAGTAGATGTAGCAGTTTTAAGTCTAGGATGCGAATGTGAATCAGGAGCATTAGATATTGCAATAAGTAATTCAGTTAAAGCTGGTATTACTATTGTCGTTGCTGCAGGTAATGAAGGAAAAGATGCTAGTACATTTACCCCAGCAAATAATCCAGATGTAATAACTGTATCTGCTATTGCCGATTCTGATGGAAAATGTGGAGGTAAGGGACCATCAACTCCTTATGGCGCAGATGATACGTTGGCAAGTTTTAGTAATTTTGGGGATGTAGTAGATATATCAGCACCTGGGGTAGAGATATATTCGACTTTTAAATCAAATTCATATGCAAAATTAACTGGTACAAGTATGGCTGCCCCTCATGTTGCTGGAGCAGCAGCATTGTACATTAGCTCACATCCAGATGCATCTCCACAAGATGTAAAAAATTATCTTATTAATACAGGAACAAAGTCTTCAGATTTATGTAATGATAACGGACACGGCTATTTTGCTGGAGATAGAGATAACTCGCATGAACCTTTATTATATATAGACACAAAATAAAAATAAAATTATTTTAATTGTAAAGAAATGTCAAATGCTAGGAAGAGATTCAGGACATACTTGTATGCATACTTTTCCACTTGGACATTCAGGCATTACACAAGTATCTTTAGTAGAATTTTTTAGGGTTTCAGTACCATTGTTCATAGTCATATTTGTAGTAGAATTTTTTAGGGTTTCAGTACCATTGTTCATAGTCATATTTGTAGTAGA
>JALDXL010000076.1:0-8851 GCA_032155045.1 Nitrososphaerales archaeon | reverse complement strand
TGTATATTTAATAATTAACTTCTTCCCCTTGATTAAGTATTCTTGATAAAACAGAAGATAATTCTATCAAGCCATTATTTGTAATATTGGATATAGCTATTAATTCCTGATTCAATCCATTTTGTGTAATAATTTTTATCAAATCCTTACTTAATAAAGAAAATTCTGCATTATTTTCTTGATCTAGGGCATTTAGTAAAGCTGTATCTGAACGAGACCAATCTAAAATATTCTCTATTTTATCTATTATCAGATCTCTTTTTGACAAAACGTTAATTTGCGATAATTTCAATCGCAAATTTATTGAAGATGAAAGCAGTGATAAAGAAACGAAATTAATCGGAGACGAAACTAATACACCATCCATTATGAAGATATTAGCCTTGCTATCTGCATGAAAATTAGATATGAAGTAGTAACCGCTTGATCTATAAGCAAATAATTCAATTTGTCCAGGAGTATCAATCAGAATGTAATCTGGATTTAATTCATCAACTTCTATCTGGACCTCTTGGAGTTTAGTACCAATCAGATCATGCGACATTATTATCGCACCATTTGGACCTAAACCATAAGTTTCTACTATATAGTTTATATCGATATAATTTCGGATATCAACGTCTGGGGTATAAGGTAATCCCGCCACTGCAGGGTCCAAGTTAATAGTAATAGGAAAATTATCATGGTCAATATACCATTGTAATAGATTTGAAGTTAGTATCGATTTTCCTGAACCAGCTGTTCCTGTGATATAAATGGCTTTCATTGAATTTTTTGGTCATTGACTGTGTATATAATATTTTATTTATATTTATGTCATAAATTAATATGTTGATATCTGATTAAAATTGATTGATTATTATATAACTCTAATAATTTAGTGATTAGATAAATTGAATTGGAGATTAGTTGCAATACTAATAAGTCTTTTACCACTTCTTTTTCTATTTATTTTCTCTCCAGTATCTATCACAGATATCTTTAGTGTTGGATTAGTTCCATTCATTATATCTGTTATATTTAGTCTCACAAAAGTTTTTCTTCAGGCATTTAGATTTAAATATTTTGTCGATCAATTTCTAGGATACAAGGTCGCGTCATCTTTTAAATTAATCTCAGTACGTATAGGAAGCGAATTTGTTACTAATACTACCCCCTCTTATATTGGAGGAGAAATCGTTAGGATAGCATGGTTAACAAAAAATAAAGTCCCAGCTGGGATTGCAGCTTGGATAGCTACGATGGAAATAATTGCAGATGTTTTTGTAGGCACAATTCTTGCTTTAATTGCAGGTATATTTGCGCTTTATAATGGTGCAATTCTTATCGGTACTATTATAATCATTGTTTCTTCCTTAATTTTTGGATTCTGGTTACTTGTTATTATATTTTCAGCTCATTATAACATCCAACTGCCAAATTTTGTAACCAAACTTATAAAAAGATTTTTGTCAAAAGAACGTGCAGACAAAATTATTACTTATACAAATTCAGCAATCAGCGATTTATGTACCATGAGTAGAGAAAATTTTAATTGCAAAAGAACAATAAAAATATTTTTTGTTGGTATTGTGATTACTTTTTTTGCTTTCGCGTGCCTTGGAGCCTCGTTTCTAGTTCTTGGCGGGATAGTAGAATCTAATTTAGATTTTTATAAATCTATCTTAGCAACTGCAGCGTCTACCGAATTGGGAAGCTTGCCGATAACCGTTGGTGGGTCAGGATTAACTGAACTTGGATTATGGGCTTATATTTCAGGATTAGATCATTTACCATCAATTAATGATGTATTGCAAGATTCACATCTAAATGTAATTATTTCTTGGAGAATTGCATCGTACCATATTCCTCTCGTTTTAATGTGGATCTTGTTGATGAAACTTACCATTGATAAAAAAAATACATCTGTAAAAAACAAGCTAGACTAATGAATTTTGGTATCAAACAAAACAATACAATAATAATTTAAGTATGTTTCAATTTATTTTCGACTATTATTCATCAACATCTTCTATTGAATCTTGTGAGATTCCTTCAGATTCTACATCCATAAGTTGTAATTCAATCAATTCAAATTGATAAATTGCATCCATATCCACCATAAATTGTGATTTTAAAAAATCTATAGCATTATCGCTTAGTTTTCCTCGAGACATTTTGATCTTGAATTCATAAACTAATCCTTTCATAAACTTTATATCTTGAGAGGATGGGACATCAATACCTTCTACTATAGTACGACCATCGGGCAATGCCTCATAAAGTTGTATGTCTAATTTGTGATCTTTCTGATAAATTTCTAATATATAGCCAGTTCGGTTTAGTGTTTCAGAATCTGTAAATTGTATAGATCTTATCTCTGTTTCTATCCATTCTGGAATACCTTCCTTCTCTGAAGACTTTGAGGAACTCTTTGTTCTTGGCATTCAGAATATACCATAAACAAACTAGATAAAAGCTTTGCATTAATATATTAATAAAAAAGGTTCATTTTTTTTCATTATATTTCTTTAGTACTCTGTTCGCCTCAATTCGACTTAAATACCTAGAAGGGTTAATTTTTAAATTTCTTAATAGGCTAATTTGATTGTCCGTTGCAAAATGAGGTTTTAATTTAAGATATAAACATTCATAATTTTTATCTATAAAATCAATATATGCTTTATTTGCTAAGTCGTCAGCATCCCTATTATTATCTCGACCTATCCATTCTATTACAAGATTGTCAAAATTTTTAACAAGTGATTTAGTTTTTTCATAATATGAAATTAATTTTTCTGATCTAACTTTATATTTACCTGATATTTGATTAACAATTAGTTGAGAATCCCCTTGTATTAATATTGTAAAGTTTTCATATCTGTTTCTTAATAACCATTCTAATAATTTTACAAGACCTACATATTCTGCTACATTATTGCTAGTTTCATCAGAAAATGGAGTCACGGCAATACCTCCTTCTTCATATAGTCTATCAAGTTGATCATTTTTTTTTTGGATAACAAAACCATAACATGCTATTCCACCTGGATTTACAGGTTGGCACATCCCATCAAATTTGCAATATAGATTTATTATTTCGTGTTTATCGTGATGCATCATTTGATATATTTATATGAGATTATTAAATTATCCATAAAAACTCTATCATCTTAATACTGTTGATATTTTAACTATTTAAGATATCTGCAAGTTTTTTTATATCCGATTCAAATGTGTTTAATAATCTGCGATTATAAATTGTAGCTGCAGGATGATAAGTAATAAAAAATTTGAGACCATTTTTATCGATGATCTTTCCTCTTTCATTTTTAATCGAATTACAATTAAGGATAAAAGAACTTGAAACATTTCCTAATAAACATATTATTCTCGGCTTCAGTAAATAGATTTGTCTATTTAAATACTGTAAACATATTTGCTTCTCATTAATTTGTGGCGGTCTATTATTAGGAGGCCTACATTTTACAATATTCGTAATGAATACATCTTCACTACTTAGATTATTTTTTGTTAATGTTTTTCTTAATATTTTTCCAGCAGCACCAACGAAAGGTTTACCTGTTTGATCTTCATAATAACCTGGTGCTTCACCTATTATCATTAGTCTTTTGAGGAAAGCTCCTTCACCTGGGACAGTATTATTTCTTGTAGTTGATAATTTACATAATTTACAATTTCTAATTTCTAAATTAATTTTATCTAATGTCTCTTGTTCAATCATAATGAAAATTTAATTATTATTTAGGACTTTGTTAATTTAAAGATAATAGATATCAACTCAAGTTATTATTTTTAATTTAAACGCAAATTATTTATTCATTATGAATTTTATCTGTTGTTCTAGATACAGAGAATTAACTATTTGTCAAAGTTATGTGCCGTCATAAACTGAATTGACAATCAAATTCTTTTCTAGATTATGTTTCTTAAGTTTACTCCATTTTCTTTTTTTAGTGCATTGGCAAAATTTCAAAATCTAACAAATATTAAAAATGTATGAAAACAAAATAGTATATTTTGATTCTCTAATAAGTGGTTAACTTAGACATTTATTAAAATCTAGAATCTCAATTATTATTTATTATGATAAAAATATTCTGAAAAATGTAAAGGATAAAATTGGCTATAAAATGATCCGAATCTGTGATTATTGATAATTGTAATTTCCCAGATAATTTGTTGTATGATCCCGATAATTTTGTATGGCTTGATACTTCTAATGCGGATTCTATAAAAATTGGAATAATCCCTATTCTGTCTTTCATATCTGGAAAAATAAAAACAATAAAACTAAAACAAGTAAATTCTTCTATTGAGAAGGGAAAAAGTATAGGTTCTATAGAAAGTTTAAAATATTTTGGAATAATACGATCTCCAATAAATGGCAAGATAACAGAGATTAATGTTGCATTACAATCTAAACCAAAACAAGTCAATGATAACCCATATGACTTAGGTTGGTTAGTTAAAATAATTCCATCGAATTTGGAAACTGATTTGAAAAATTTAAGATCGATTAACGAATCTCAGATCCACTTTAAAAGTCTTATAGATGAATTTCATGTAAGATGCTTCAGAGCCTATCCAGATTATGAAATGTACGAGCTTGGTACTGAATGTGCTGCAACGCTTTCTAAATTAGATGATTTGATTGATCAAATTAAAATTGGCGAGATCGTATATTTGGCTTCTGACGATATAACTGCGGATCTAGAATTGATGAGATGGGCTAATGAGCGTTCTCACTCTATATTAGAAATTAGAAAAGAAGGCGTCATATTTCATTTTTTAGTTAAAAAAGAAAAAAATAATTAGTTTGATTTTTATTTTTCAATGGGGTTATCAATCATATTTCCCCATTCAGTCCAAGACCCGTCATAATTTTTTACATTTGGATATCCAAGAAGATGCTTTAACACAAACCATGTATGAGATGAACGTTCGCCTATTCTGCAATAAGTAATTATTTCCTTATCCTGTGTTATTCCGACAGTTTGATATAATGTAGCAAGCTCATCAGCTGATTTGAATGTTCCATCTTCATTTACTGCTTTTGCCCATGGTATATTTACTGCTCCTGGAATATGTCCGCCTCTCTGTGCGTGTTCAGTAGGATATTCTGGAGGGGCAGTTATTTCCCCACTAAATTCCGGTGGACTTCTAACGTCTATTCTTTTTGTTTGGTTAGAACTTAGAGATTCTCTAACTTGATTAAGAAATGATCTTATAGCGGGATTGGGATCGGAAGGTGTGAAATTTCCCTTTGAAAAATTCGGTATATCTTTTGAAATTGATCTATCTTCTTCAAGCCATTTTTTTCTTCCTCCATTCATAATTTTAATATTTTTCATACCATAGTATTCGAATACCCAAAATGCAAAAGCAGCAAACCAATTATTAAAATCGCCATATAGTATAAGAGTAGTATCATTATTTATCCCTGCATTTTGTAATAATTTTAAACAGTCATCTTTTGAAATTATATTTCTTGCCAGAGGATCGTTTATATCTCTTTTCCAGTCAAATAAAACAGCATTGGGTACATGTCCAAGATTATAATTCGCTTTCGGATCATAGTCTACTTCTGCTATCCGAATTTTGTTGTCATTTAATCGATCTTCTACCCACTGTGTATCTACTAACACATTTGGATTTGCATATTCCATAAACTTAAAAAAACAAACACTATTATAAATTTTTAAAATAGAAATTATTGCCTAATTTGAAAAATTTATATTTAAAAGTATTTTTTTTCAAATAATCAGATTTTGTATGTAATAACGATACATAATTAGTGTTTATTATCTTTGAAATTTTAAGTTTATATCCATTATAATATCTCTAATTTTATCTATATCGCATAATCCGATTCTGTTAATTATATTTACATGTTGTCGAAAATAATCAATTTCGTGATTTTTACATTCAAGAAATGGGTTTGGCGCTAAAGAGAATATGATTTTTTTCTTGTTATCTACTCCATTTTTTTTTAATGCAATTAATGTTTGTCCAGACAAATGACCTTTTACTTCTTTTCCACATAATAAAAGATATTTTAATTTTTTATTGTTTACGGTAAATTTAATGATTTGGTCTATTCCCTTATTTTCTGAAAGTAATCTTCCCACAATTGCGATTTTATTAATGATTTCTTGATCTTTTTTAATATCCTGGAGTAGATCTAAACTTGATAATGTGCAAATTCCTGTATATTCGCCGGTTCCAAAATAAAATTCTTGTTTTATAGGTAGAAGATAATAACAACAAACTCCGAGTAAATCGTTAATATTGTTTTTGATATTAATACTGTCTAACATCGGTAAATAAAATTTCTATCTTGTGTTAGTATTTATTAATTACTTTTATTCTTGTTGTGTTTTTTTCTTCTTGATTGAATAATTCCTGCTAATTGAAAACCATATTCCATGTTGTGTTTTATATGATTAATTCCATGTTTTCCTTTAGGAACAAATGTTCCATCCAAAAGGTTTTCTAAATATGTTTTTGTCTTTTTAATTGAATATATTGCGTGTTGTAACTGACTACCTGTTAATTTTCTACCCGCTTCTCTTTCAATTATTTCGGTAAATTCATTAGTTTCAATAATTTTATAGTATTCCTGAAGCTTTTCATAACTATTACAGACATCCATTACTTTTTTTTGATCAGACTCGTTTAAATTTTGAAACGCAATTTGTATTTCTTTCTCGTTTCTTCCAGTAAGTTTTTCTAAAGTCTCTATTATTTTATTATCGGTTGTTTTATTAAATTCTATATCAAACGACATTATTTTTTTCAATTCATTTTCAGAATTAACTTTTGAATTTTGATAATAATTGTTAATAGAATGTAAATTTATTGATTTTTCTTCTAGATCGTGTCCATATTTTAATATGTACATAAGATTTACTATTATATATGGAAAAATAAGTTTTAGAGAATCGTCTAATTTATTATAATTCTCCATGATATCTTTATATATATTAAATGTAATTGTGTTTGCAACATTTTTTTTCTTTTCATCAGTAATTTTTGATAGTATCGTCAGAAGATCGTATAACTGAGCTTGGTCAAAAACCGTATTATTTTTGATCGAGTATATGGAAAGCATCTTCAATACGGAAAACCATTTATCTGATGGATTTTGAGCTAGAATATTTCTTGAAGTTTCTAATACTTTATTTTTAATTTCTATGTCATTAATACTAAGTAACTCAAAAATATTATTAATAATATCTACAATAGAAAACTGATCATTATTCCAATTTTGTAGTATTGATTGTTTATTTTCCATATCTAAAAAAAACTAAATTATAATTGCACGATTAAAAATATAAACTTTTTAAATAATCATTATATATTTAATGTACATAAATAACATAAAAATTATATATTATAAGAAAGAAAAATATACTTTATCATTTTAATGTAATCATCTCTATTATGGTAACCAATAAGGGACTTGTATTGATTTACACAGGTAAAGGAAAAGGAAAAACCACTGCTGCTTTAGGCATAGTTTTGAGGGCAGTAGGTCATGGACTAAAAGTATTGATGATTCAATTTATTAAAGGCGAATGGTACTATGGCGAGCTTTCTAGTTCTAAAAGACTAGTACCTGAATTCGAAATGATTGCTGCAGGCAAAGGTTTTATAGGCATAATAGATGACGATCATAATTTTGAGGAGCATAAACAATCAGCGCGAGATGCATTAATTCTTGCAAAGGAAAAAATATCTTCAAATAAATACGATATAATTATCTTAGATGAGATTAATTACGCAATAAATCTTAAACTTATTTCAACTAAAGATGTACTAGAACTAATTAATATACGACCAAAAGAAACTTCTATTGTATTAACAGGCAACTATGCTCCAGATGAAATTATTAATGTCGCTGATTTAGTTACTGAAATGAAAGAGATTAAACATCCTTATATACATGGAATAAAGGCTAAAAAAGGGATTGATTATTGATTGTTAAGTTATGGCATACTTGACAAGATAAATATATCTCATATCTGAGTTAAATAAAGATGGAGGATCATAAGAATCTCCCTGATGAAGGAGATATTGTTCTTGCTAACGTTAAACAAGTTACCGGTCATGGTGCCTACGTTTCTTTAGAAGAATATGGCAATATGACAGGATTTTTACATATTTCTGAAATAGCAACGGGTTGGATAAGAAATATTGAAAGATATGTAAGACCTAATCAAAAAATTGTATTAAAAGTTATTAGAGTCAATAAAACAAGATCAGAAGTAGATCTGTCATTAAAACAAGTATCTGGTGAAGAAAAAAAATCAAAAATTATCGAGGTGAAAAAAAATGAAAAAGCTAATGCTTTCATGCAAATAATTAAAAACAAAACAAATCTTTCTGATGAACAAATAAAACAGATAGAAGAAAAAATTTTAACTAAATATGATTATGTTTATGATATTTTTGAAGCTACTGCAAAAAAAGGAAAAGAAATACTACTACCATTAGAATTAAACGAAAATGTAATGAACATAATTGAAGAGGAGAGTAAAAAGATTCCTATTCCTCACGTTGAAATAAGAGGGATATTAGAAGTTTCATCACAAGAATCTAATGGTGTAGAAATTATAAAATCTATTTTGAGTAATGCAGAAACCACAAAAGGTAATACAAAGATTATAATATCATATATTGCAGCACCAAAATACAGGATAGTTGTTGCTGCTGATAATTTCAAAATAGCTGAAAAATCTATTAATAATTCTGTAGAAAAAATTAAATCAGCGATTGAAAAAGAGGGAGGCAATTTTAATTTTATACGTCAAGAGTCTAAAAAGACACAACAACAATTAGTCCATTG
>JALDXL010000075.1:0-8854 GCA_032155045.1 Nitrososphaerales archaeon | reverse complement strand
TTGGAATCAGAATACAAATATAATTAACGATTCGATATAGTATAAAAAGAAATATTATCTTAGGTTATAGCTAGTTTTGCGGTACTATTTGTCCATTATTGTCAGAATCCGTTGTTAAAAAGAGCTCATTTTTGTTGGATAACCCAGCTTTATCTTTTTCGGAGGTATAATAGAATTTATGATTATATGCGTTAGAAATTTCATCAGAGATCTTTTTCTTACCATTACTATCTTTTGAAATAGTAAATTTGTCTAGTATTTCGGTATCGTCAGTATCGTGAAATGTACCTACTAAGGTTTGCCCATTATTTGTAATTTCAAAATTTAAAAATCCGTATCTTTTTTCTTGGAGAACATAATAAGGGAGCAGGTTCTCTATATCTTGCAATTTGTCACCGGCGGTTCCAGCAGTTATAAAAATAATTCCATTGTTTTCAGAATATCCATCATTATTGTTGTTCAATACTACTGGATAAATTGGATTATCGTGATTATATGAAAGTGGTAGGGATCGTTGATAGTATTGAGTATGTCCTGATAAAACTAAATCTACTTTCGATTTTTCAAATAATTCATGAAATGTATTTTTTAATTCTTCAGCCTCGTTTTCATCAAAATTTGCTGATGTATACATAGGCTTGTGAAGAAATACAATTCTCCACAAGATCGAAGGATCATTTACTGATTGCTCTAAATCTTGTTTGATAAAGTTATATTGTTTGCTTTCATCTTCAAATGGATGTTCAGAAGAAATGGCTAAGAAATGAACATTTTTGAAGTTAAAGGAATAGTAAGGTTCTTTTAAATTATAATGGTCAAGTAATTGATAATAAGAACTCTGATAATCCAGATCATGATTGCCAATAGCAATCTTAATCTTATCATTAATAGGCTCTGAAATATCAAACCAACATTGAGGAGTAATCTCCTCAAAGGTGTAATCGCCAAGTCCTAATACTAATTCAGGTTGAAACTCTGTTATCCTATCTATTGTTTTTTCTGTTTCTTTATTACAAATCCAATCTCCTGCTGCTATAAAATTAACATCTTCAGTTTCGATATTTGTTAAATAATTTTGTGGTGTTTTTCCATATTTATCACCCAAAGGAATTTGAGTACTATTTGTGCTATTTCCCTCGAGATTCTCACTTTTTGTTTGTTCTTCTCCGTATTCACTTGGATCATAATAATCTTGAGGAAATATTCCAAAAAAACCATCGTCCTCTGAAAATATATCCGTATTAGGAAATATGAGCAAGATAGATAATAAAACACAAAATATGATAAAAAAAGAATTCAACATAGCTCTTCCCATTGCTTAAATCTTTTAGATTTATTCAATATATAAGACTTGTAGATTATATATGAAGAAGAAATTTACTATAAAATCTCATTGTTTTATTTATTAACTAAATTTATTAAAAATATTGCTGAAAATTCTAATCAATACTATCTTATATAAAAATTAATTATTCTTACAATAATAATTTATAAAGAATTTTTGATAATATTTACAAATGTTGAGTACCAAACTCTGTATAATCATTTCATTGTTTTTGTTTTTTAGTATAGGTTTATTTTTGGAAAAGTATTCGCTGAAAATAATACTACCAATTATCAGTATGTAAATCAATTTGGTGGTAAGGGAAGCAACGATGGACAGTTAATAGCTCCACATAGTATCGATATAGATAAAGATGGAAATGTATACGTCACTGATACTGGAAATAATAGAATACAAAAATACAGTTTGGATGGTAAATTCCTTCTAAAATGGGGTGAAAAAGGATCTGCCAATGGACAATTTGTTAAATTACACGACGTAGCTGTAGATCCATCAGGTAAGTATGTTTATACACTAGAGTTAAAAAATCACAGGGTGCAGAAATTTGATTCGCAAGGAAATTTTATTTTAAAATGGGGATTTGAAGAGACTGGAGGTAAAGGAGCAGAAAGAACTCCACATCAGCTTTCAGTTGACAAAGACGGATTTGTATATTTAACCGATAAAAATAGCCATCAAATTCTGAAATTCGATGGAACTGGTAAATTTATCGATGTATTTGGATCTGAAGGTTCAGAAGCAGGGCAATTTGTTCGCCCTCATGGCATTGTCTTTGATTCCGGAAATAATATGTATGTAACGGATATGAGAAATTCTCGTATTCAGGTTTTTGATAATAACTTTAATCTAATAAACCAATGGGGCTCTTATGGAAATGGTTCAGGTCAATTTTCCCTTACGTTTCCTGGGATTGATATCTATGAAAAAGGTAATTTGGTTTATGTTGTAGATAAATTATCAACGAACGTGCAGATATTTGAAAAAAATGGCAAATTCGTCACCAAATTTGGGTCTAAAGGAACTGAAAATGGACAATTTAAGAGACCCGAAGATCTTGCAATAGATCCACAAGGTAGGATATTCGTATGCGATACTGGGAATTCCAGAATTCAAATTTTTTCAGTAATTAACAATACATGAAATGCATCATGAGAATAGAACTCTTATTTATTTATATTTCAAGAATTCGCCATATACATAAACAAACACATCTTTAGACTAAAATTTAAAAAGAATTAGATTTAGAAATTGGTTTACATTCTTATATTAAGAAAACTTGACTGATTTTATGATTATTAAAGTATATAATTTTTTTATTCTATGTCCATTTTCATCGAAATTTAATTAATAAATATTAGAGTCGAATTAATTAATTTCGAATTAGTTTTTGTAAAGTACCATTATTATTCAATTTCATTATATCAATTAATTTCTAATATTAATAAAAAAAAATTAAAAATTATGGGTACGGTACTGGAAGCATTGATATGATATTCCCAACTTTCTCAACAGAGGGATTTGCTTTTTCTTCTACTGGTGGTGGAGTTAATACCTCATTAAGTGATCGTTGCTGTATTTCAGCCAATTTATGTTCAATAACTTGTGATGTCTTAGTTTCATACTGTTGCTCCTGTTGTTGTGGTTGTTGTGACTGTTGATTGGTGGTTAAAGGAGTTAAGGAATCTTGATTGTTATTCAATTTGTGTGAAACATCCGTTTTCATTCCTTGATTGAATGTTTCTTGACGTAGTTTGGCTATTTTATCTGCATAACTTTCTACATTCGAAAGCTTTTGCTGATTATGTTGTTGTTGTTGTTGAGGAATTATGTTCATACTATCTCCAGAGTCAGGTAGGGAGGCTGTAGCCTCGTTCTTGTTGTATGATAAAGGTTCAACTGATTGTAATTCAGATTGGGCTTGGTTTTGATCTTGTTGCATTTGTTGGATTTGTTGTTGTTTTACCTGTTCCTGCATCTGTTGTTCGACGACTTGTTGTTGCACCTGTTGATGATCTTCTAATAAGAGTAAGGGATTTCTTTGTTCAGGTGTAAGTTTCCATGACGTATCTAATTGTTGAGCCCAACCAGAATAGACATTAGGAATAGCATATACTCCTTGCCCACCCATTCCAAAGTAATCTGTTATCTTATCATCTGTTTCAAATAACGGCCTATCCATCAGGTCATAATCTCCAGTTAATATCACACTACCGGCTATTTTTGCATCTATTGGATTTCCATCTTTGTCTAATATTACATCAACTACAATCAGCCTATTAGAGAATGTGCTTGATACATAAGCATAATATCCTCCTCCTTCCTTAGCACCGAAGTTTGCTCCATGGCATCCAGGGTCACACGGAAGACTTGCAATTATCTCGTTAGTTTTTGTATCTATAACCGAAATGCTTCCTGACAAAGTGTTAGCTGTGACGACATATTTTCCATCAGGACTTACTGGAGTTTGAATAGGTAGAGTGTGATTGGAAGCAGCTAAATCTATTGTATCAGTCACTTCCCCAGTATTCATATTAACAACTGAAATGGTACTTGATAAGAAATTAGAAACGTATGCAGTCTTACCGTCTGGTGTCATACCCGATGCTATAGGCATTGCATCCAATGGTGTTCTGTTTTGAATTTTACCCTTGTCATAGTTTGCGTCCAAATCATAAATTGTTCCATCATTTGTGAAATGGTTTGGTGCGATAAATTTACTGCCATCGTATGAGATCCAAATGGCATGGGGATGTGTAGGATTCTGACCTGATTCCTGTAAAGGTATTATTCGTTTCATTTCAAATTTATTATTTTCTTTGTTAAACTTCAGTTCTGCAACTCCTTGTTCTCCACTTAGTGCTACATAAAGTAGGTCAGTACCTGGTCGTGTCATTACGTGAACAGGTGCGTCTCCAACGCGGATATTGTCGAGAAATTGGCCGGTTTCTCTATCAAATGCTGTTAGCATATTGTCAAACCATTGTGTCTGATAGATTATGCTTTGTTCCCTGTCGCTCCACATATTGTGTGGGTTATTCATATTTATCTCTGGAAGAGAAACCTTTCTTTCAACAAACCAATCTTCAACATTTACCCTAGTAGCAGTTCCAGGTTTTGATTTGTGAGCTGTTTTTTCAAATTGTGTATCAACCCAAACTTCACCAACTCCTTTACTATGCCCATTTTGTTCTGGTGTGTTTAAATCATCTCCTCTAAGATCCCTTAAATCAATACTATCGTTACCTCCAACAGTATCCAAAAGCAAGTCTTTTAGATTGCCTTCTATCCCGCCAAAGTTAATAGGTATGCTAGGGAATTTAGGTTCCCAGAATGGTTGATTGTAGTCAATCCAATTTGTTGGGTTATTGGCCACGAAGAAAGTTCTTAACAAGGCCAATGCTGTTCCTATTGCATTTGGATTAGGCTTACCAGTTTGATCATCTATTGGATCTAATTCTCCACCTGCAGCTGTACTAAGTTTTTCTCCGAAATCTAAGCCATTGGTTCTAGGATCATCTACAATCATGCCCCCAAGCATGTAAGGATGTATTTTACATGTGAATACATATAATCCTGGCTTTTCTAGTTGTACGATTCCTCCTCCTCTATAGGCTGTCAATTGATCAAATGGCATATTTGGTGCATCAGTTGGCCATAGCAGACTTGTTATGGTATGAACAGTATTAGTGCCTGACATTATAAAGTGAGCAGTTCCGCCCGGTTGAACTATACCTAGGGATCTTGTTGCATATGGCGCTACTTCTCCTCCTACATTTCTAAACCATTGACCAGGTTCATCACTAATATCAAAGGTTATAAAATTGCCTTGTCCCTGCTCTTTTAATGATTCTCCAGATACACTAGGTCCAGCTCCAGCAATACTCTTAGTATTGCTACCAACCTTACCAACAGTAAATGTACCCATCATTCCTGCTTCCATATGTGCAAAAACATGACAATGATATTGCCAATCTCCAGGGCCTACTCTATCACCAGCTTCTACTATAAACCAGTGAGATTCTTTTGGTTGTATTAATTTGGTATCAATAATATCTGTTGTACCAGGATCAAGCCATCTATGAGCATGAAGATGGAAAGTATGTTGATGAGCAGCACCAAGTACATGGAATCTTACTAATTGATTTAAATCAGCTCCTAAATGTGGATTTGTCCACAATGGTTTTTGGTAATGATTTGCATCTATTTCTTGTCCCCAAAAAGTTGATCCTACCATAAATAGTACAAATTGTTTATCTAATTGGTCAACACCAACGTTTACAATCTTACCATCTATTTGTGCTGGAACTTTATCAATCGGGTTAATGATAATCGCTCCAAATAAACCAAGTGTCCTAAATCGGTCACCAAAATATTCAAATGAACCTATGTCCTTACCTTCAATTTTCTGTGTTTTTTCTTCTCCATTTTCATCTATAGAATGTAGAATTAATAATTCATTTTGGTTTATTTCAATTGATGGACCTGGAATCGTAGGAATTTGTGGATATCTCTTGGTTAAATCATCTTTAGATGTCCCATCAATTAGAGTATGTTCTATCATTCTGTAAGCATATTGACCATTTGGTAATCTTTCTGCTTTGATTGTTACTTCATTTACTTTTCCATAATCGTTAATTGGTTCATCATAACCATATTGCTGTTGTTGTTCTTGTTGTTTTGTATTTAAACCATCATTATCTTGAATATATTCTTCATAATTTACTTCATTAGGAATTTCTTTGGCTCCTTCTGCAATTTGGATTATTGGATGTTGACTTGATTGAATTTTATTGTCATTAGTACTAGTTTTTTGATTGATTGGAATATCTATACCTTTTTGTACTCCAATATTTGGAATATTCTTGCCAGTTTGTACCCCCACTGTTAAAGTAGAAGTCAATAAAATAACTGCAAAAATACCCAATGTCAAATTTGTAAATATTTTATTCATTCTCATGATCTCCATTTAATTAAGGTTTTTTACCTGGAATGCTTTTACCAACATCATCGACTACAAACTTTCCTTTCATACCAGATAGGAGATGTGATGTAATAACATCGCGATATTGAGCTTCTCCATTTTTACCTTGGATTGTGAATACGTGATTCTCTAAAGGTGCAAATCTTTTTTCACTTATTATGTTGTTTGTACCAGGAGCTAACCAATTATAACCGGTTAAGACAAACTTGTGAAAATCAGTTCCAAGAGCAATCAAATTAAATCTTATTAATTCTCCATCTTTCAAACCAATTGTTGGATTTTCCCATAATGCATTTCGCTTAGCATTATTATTATAGTCTATTTCGTTGCACCAGAAGGCATCATCTGTAAGATAACAAGCAACATCTTTCGATATATCTTGTATATCTATTTTAGTTGGTTGATCATCAATTAACCCGACTGTTTTTCCTGTATGACTATCTATGATTATTGTTCCAAATAATCCAATAGTTTCTGCCCCATTCATATTTACGCCAGCTACTTGACCATGACCTAGACTAAGTCCTAAAGTATGATCATGATATGGCCAAGAACCAGCTGTCCCTGGACCTGCTGTCCAATGGTATTTTATTGATTGACCAGGAAGAACACCTTCGTCACTAAATCCGTTTAGAATTTTTAAGGTTCCATCACTTGCAATTGAATAATGGATTCCATGAATATGTATTGAAACCATACCAGGGGCGCCTATATTTTTCGGATTAGTTAACGTCGTTTCAACAGAATCGCCTTCTTCAATGAGTAGAGTAGGTCCTGGAATAGTTGCTTCATTAGGATAGCGTTCAGTTATATCGTTTAGAAACCTATTTGTTTTGGCATCGAAGATTTGATGTTGATCTACTTTGTATGCATATAAATCTCCACCACCACCAGGTTTTGGAATTTTATGCACTGACATTTCAATTTTATGAAGAACAGGATATGGGTAAGAGGGATATCCAGAATCTTCTTGTTTTTGTGCAAAAGCTGAATCAAAAACCTGGCCTTGATTTCCCAAAACAATTATTGATGCTACGATAGCACTCAATAATATGGAATAAGACCGATAATAAATCATTGCAAAAAAAAGCAAAAATTAGAATATATATCGATGGATTAAAAGTTAAAAAGAATTGTAATCTAATAATGAACATTGAAAGTTTCTGATTGTATTAACTAAGAAGATTAAGTGTAACACTGTTACTAAAGTAACTAACATATAATAGTTTTTTAGTATAAATATAATTTTTAGTATAATCTGAAAATATCGAATTTCAATTTTCAAATAATCCGCTTTCTTCAAGATAACGTTATAATGTATTACAAAACAAAATTATTAGCAAAAAGGATTTAATAAAAAATAAAATTAATAGTTTGGTTTTTCATTAAAAAGTTTTGAACATTTAATGGAAAATAAATCACAATATTGGATTGAAAAGTTGGGATTAGTTAGACATGTAGAAGGAGGTTATTATAAACAAATTTATGCTTCTCAAAAGCAGTGTCAAGAACATAAGGTAAGAAATCTGGCAACATGTATATTCTATCTATTAGAGGGTAATGATTTTTCTGCTTTCCATAGAATTAATGCAGATGAGATATGGCATTTTTTTCTAGGAAGTAGTTTAACACTTTATAATATAAATGAAAATGATTCAGAAATGAAGATTAAAAAACTTGGTAACGATTTCAATAAAAATGAAAATTTGCAACTTGTAATACCTGAAGGAGATTGGTTTGCTGCTGAAGTTGATGATAAATCATCTTTTACTTTGGTAGGATGCACAGTTATTCCTGGTTTTGAATATAAGAATTTTGAAATTGCAAAAAAACAATCATTGCTTCAGAAATTTCCACTATATAGAGATCTTATTGAAAGATTATGTAGATATTAATCTAAATTCTAATAAAGTATTTTAGAGTATTTTAGAGTTAGATTTTTTAAAAGTTAGAATTAAGATGTATGCAAATATCTAGAAATATCTTTGACTGCCTTTTCTTTGTCCTCAACTTCGACTACAATTTCTTTATATTTGAAATTCTTTAATTTTAAAGTAATACATTTATTTTTACGGTAGAAAGCATAAAATACTTTCCCTTTTCCTACTACATAAAATATACCAATATTTCTATTTCCGATGGATACACCGACGAATTTAATTGTTTTAGTTTTGTCTATTTTAATAGGATCCGATAGAACTTGAATAATTGTAGAATAAGGAATTGTGAGTTTATTTGTAAAAGGAAGAATTACACCAAAAAAACCTTTAAGGGTAAGTACAAGATATTCATTATGTGTCAAATCTATAGTCATCATTTCGAGTTATAGTTATAATAGAATTTAAAAATTAAGGGAATATTGATGGTAATTTGAATGGTGGAAAAACTCCTTGAGTTGGAGATTTTTCGTTTTGTGGTTGTAATTCTTCAGAACCATCAGATATATTGTTTGAATTAGGTTGGTCTGTTATTTGTGGTTGTTGTTGTTCTAATGCAGGTGGTTGTTGTTGTTCTAATGCAGGTGGTTG